>JANNKZ010000474.1:0-4441 GCA_031396515.1 Gammaproteobacteria bacterium | reverse complement strand
TACGAGCTTTTCGCGGGGCATCACTCGAGGTTCGACGACCCGACCGCACCGGCATATGTCCGGAAAGATCCGACGTACTGGGCGTATATGGCCGAGATCAATGCGCTCGGCAACGAGGTAGTTGCGGATGTCATGCTGCATGTTCTCAACACTGGCCGGAAAATCTATCACCGAAAACACAGCGACACGTTCCTTGATCGGGCGCTGGAAAGCGAGTTCGACGGCGTATACGGTTATTAGAGGCCGGTTGTCCTGCAAACACCGGCCCCGCATCGTTCCACGCCGTGCGCCAGTTAGCCTGGATGTCGGCAAGCCGCTGGCTCCCAGGATCTGGGCACAACGCCTCGAGCAAAACTTATTAGAACCTTTCTCAAAATCGCGAAACGCGGTTGGTGCGCGTAATATTCATGGGTGCTGCGCATCAGCGACGAGCAATGGGAACGGATCCGGAAGCACTTTCCGGAGGAGAGTTTTCCAGCCGATCGTCCAGGGCGCAAGCCGATTCCGACGCGGCGCGTGCGCGAGGCGGTGCTGTGGATCCTGAACACCGGTGCGCAGTGGCACATGCTGCCGCAGTCCTATCCGAACTACAAAACGGTCCACCGCCGCTTTCAGAAGTGGTGTCGGGACTAGGTCATGCGCGCGGCGCTGACTGATCTTGCGAACACGTTGCGCGAGCTGGATACGCTGGACGAATCGGAGTGTTTCATCGACGCGACGTTTGCCTCGGCAAAGGGCGGTGGCGATCAGGTGGCGCCGACCAAGCGCGGAAAAGGCGAGAAAATCATGGCGATTGTCGCTCGTCATGGGCTGCCGCTGGCGATCAGTACCAACGCCGCGAACCACCATGAAGCGACGCTGGTGCAGCTGTGCTTCGAGTTCTACATGATCGAAGCGAAGCAGGAGAACCTGATTGGCGACAAAGCCTACGACAGCGACCCGCTGGATGCCGAGCTGCGTCGGGACGGCATCGAGAAGATCCTCGCGCACCTTGAGCGTACAGCGCCGGAACCGCATTAGCCCGAGCTGCCGCTCGGGCGCGGGCGACGCTGGAGCCTGCCGGCCGCTCGACGGCAGCAAGATCTGCTTCGAGATCACCGAGACCGCGGCGATCGCCAACTTTTCGCAGGCCAGCCGCTTCATCCAGGCGCTCAAGGAACTCGGCTGCAAGTTCGCGCTCGACGACTTCGGCACCGGCCTGTCGTCGTTCGGCTGCCTGAAGCACTTCCCGGTCGATTTCCTGAAGATCGACGGCAGCTTCGTCAAGGGCGTGCTGCACGACCCGATCGACCGCGAGATGGTCCGCTCGATCAACGAGATAGGCCACCTGACCGGCAAGCAGACGATCGCTGATTGGGCCGAGAACGCAGAGATCATCGAGGTCCTGCGCGGTCTCGGCGTCGACTATGCCCAGGGCCACGAGGTGTCGTAGCCGCAGCGGGTGCAGTGGGCGGCGATCGCCTAGCGCCCAGGGAGGGTCCACCTGTCGGGGCGCCCGGTCCCCGGGGCTCTCGCCAGCGCACCCTCTTCACGGTCCGTCATCAAGCGTTCGGTGACCTGACGAAAGGCGTCCCGGGTGCGTAGCAGTCGTCGGCACAGCGCCGTATCATGCGCCGCATGGGGGTGCAGGTACGCCTAACCGAGTCGGGCGAGCGCTTGCCGCTGACGCATGCCGAATGGAATGCGCTTGCGGCGCGGAACGCTACGTCTGCCACCTTCCAGAACTTCGAATGGTTCGACGTCTTGTGGTTCGCCGTCGGATCCTGCGTGAAACCATGATCACGGTCAGCGTCGTCATTCCCACCTACAATCGCGCGGCGCTCGTGCGCGAGTCCATCGACAGCGTACTGGCGCAGTCACGCAAGGACGTCGAGATCCTGGTGGTCGACGATGGCTCGACCGATGACACGCCCAGGATCGAACGCGACTACGCCGGGCGCATCGTCTACCTGCGCCAGGACAATCGCGGAGTGAATGCCGCGCGCAACGCCGCCATCGCGCGCGCGCGCGGCCAGTACATCGCTTTGCTCGACAGCGATGACCTGCACCTGCCTTGGACGATCAACTTGCTGGTCGGCTTACTCGGCCGGTTTCCGCAGGCTGGTTTTGCCTATGCCGACTTCCTGATACTGCGGGGCGATCGCCCGCCTTTCGGACCGGGGTTGAAGTCCTGGCATGGCGCGAATTTCCGATGGGAAAGCGTATTCGGACCCGGCCGCAGCGCCGCCGGGCTCGGGCTGCAATTCCCCGACGGTCTGGCCCATCGCGAATTCCCGGTTTATACGGGCGACATCTACGCCGCCTCGCTGTCCGGGCCGCAGGTTCCGCCATGCGCGTCGATGTTCCGGCGCGATCGCATCGGCGACCTGCGATTTCCGGAGTTCGACTCCTTGTGCGGCGACTGGGAGTTCTTCGCCCGGCTGTCGCACCGCCATGGCGCGGTCTACGCTGATGTCCCGGTGGCGCTCAACCGAAGCCACGAAGACGCCGTACGGCTCACCCGCACCGATCGCGCCATTCAACTCGAGTCGAAGTTCGATCTGGTGGAGCGGTTGTGGCGGCAAGACCCGGAATTCCTGGCTGCGCATCGCGAGTCGGTCGATGCGCGGCAGTTTGACCTGCTGCTGGCGCTCGCCAAGTGCCACCTGCTTCGCGATGACCCGGTGCGTGCCCTCACCGCACTGGCACGCGCGGCGCCACTGCGCCGCCGCCGGAAAACACGGCAATGGCATGCCGTGTCTACCGCTGCCCGGCTGCCGGGTGCGAGCGCAATTCTGCGTCAAGGTCAATCCCTGCGCGGATGGATCGCGGGCGACCGCAAGCGCCGCGCCCGCGCATGAAAGGCCCGGATGCCGGGGTGCGCGTCGCGACCCGGCGCGACCGGTTGGAGGGCCTCTCCCCGGACTGGGAAGAACTTCCACAATTAGTTGTCGAAAGAGATCAAGCGAGTCAGCAGGCATTGGTGCGAGTTCGGGATAACGGCATTGGTATCTCTTCCGAAATGCTGCCGCGGGTGTTCGATTTGTTTGCTCAGGCTGATGCGGGCCGTTCCGAGCGAGGCCTGGGAATAGGGCTCACGCTGGCACGCCGCGTCGTTGAGATGCACGGTGGAAAGCTCGAAGGGGCGAGCGGCGGGTTGGGACAGGGAATCGAGTTCTGCATCCGCCTGCCCATCGTCAAATCGGCCACCTGACCGGCAAGCAGACGATCGCCGAGTGGGCCGAGAACGCGGAGATCATCGAGATGCTGCGCGGCCTCGGCGTGGACTACGCCCAGGGCTACGGCGTGTCGCAGCCGCAGCGGGTTCAGCGAGCGGCCATCGCCTAATGCGTCGCCGCCGATCAGGCCGATTGCGACAGCCAGCAACGTATCCGCCAAACACTAGATTCTGTTGACACTGAAGATGTTCAGCATGCCTTGTGTCGTGAGTTGACGCAGGTACCCTTCGCACGCATGCCTTACCCGACGCCGACCTCCGAGCAGCTGAAGCAATTCAGCGCAGACGGATTTCTTATCGTCGAGAATGCCATCGATCCCGTGGAGCTCGAGGCGCTGACACGGATGGGCCACGAGATGATCGGGCGCCCACGCGATCCGAAGGTCAAGGATTGGGACTGGCGGCGCGGCGAACCGCTGGAAGAGCGCGCGTATCGCATCGTGCAAAGTTCCGTGGATCGGCACTATCCGTGGATCGTCACGTCAGCCTTCCGACGGTGGGCTGCGCAGTTCGGCGGGCTGCTAATGCGGCAGGAAATGGAATTCTGGTACGAGCAGTTCCTGGGCAAGCCGCCGGGAATCGGTGCGCCGACCCCCTGGCATCAGGACGAGGCCTACTGGGGCCGCACCCTCGAGAACCGCGGCATCACTTGCTGGACCGCGTTTCATCCCGTGGGCCCGGAGAACGGATGCATGCACTTCGTTCGCGGCGGGCATCGGCGAATCCTCGAACATCGCAATCCGCCGGAGATGGCGAGCGACTTGCTGGTCTGCGAGATTCCGCAGGACGCAGATGTCGTCGTTTGCCCGATCGAAGCGGGCACCGTGACGTTTCATCACAGCAAGATGCCGCACATGACGACGGCAAATTCAACCAGCCAGTGGCGCCTCGTGCTCACCCAGCACTTCCGCAATCCGGCGTGCAAGGATCTTCCGGAAGACAATTATCCCTGGCGTGTGCGCGTGAAGCAGCGCTGAACGCACCGGCGACCGTTCGATCAACGAGAACGCCCAGGGCTACGGCGTGTCGCAGCTGCAGCGGGTACAGAGGGCGGCGATCGCCTGGGCACTGCCCACTTTTTCGCGCAAGCGGTCAAGGGCCGGTTGGAGCAGGTATGGGCGAACGCCGACTTTAGGCCACCGGGTCCGAAAACTTAATCAGTGCTAGCGGCGGCCTGCGCGGACTTCACCTCCACTGCGACGACGCGCAGGTCACCGGACAGCA
>JANNKZ010000473.1:0-1920 GCA_031396515.1 Gammaproteobacteria bacterium | reverse complement strand
TTACGAACCCGCCGAAATCGAAGCCGCCGCCCAGCGTGAGTGGGACAGCACGGGTGCGTTCATCGCGCGCGAGGACGCCGCGAAGCCGAAGTATTACTGCCTCTGCATGTTCCCGTACCCGAGCGGTCGCCTGCACATGGGCCACGTCCGCAACTACACCATCGGCGACGTGCTGTCGCGCTACATGCGCATGCAGGGCTGCAATGTGCTCCAGCCGATGGGCTGGGACGCCTTCGGCCTGCCGGCCGAGAACGCCGCGATCGAGAACAACGTCGCGCCCGCACGCTGGACTCGCGACAACATCGCGCACATGAAGGCCCAGCTCAAGTCGCTCGGCTTCGCGATCGACTGGTCGCGCGAGCTCGCGACCTGCGATACCGACTACTACAGGTGGAACCAGTGGCTGTTCCTGCGCATGCTCGAGCGCGGTATCGCCTACAAGACGACCGGCGTCGTGAACTGGGACCCGGTGGACCAGACCGTGCTCGCGAACGAGCAGGTGATCGACGGGCGCGGCTGGCGCACCGGCGCACTGATCGAGAAGCGCGAGATTCCGATGTACTACCTGCGCATCACGGAATTCGCGGACGAACTGCTCTCCGCACTCGACGGCCTCGAGGACTGGCCCGAGCGCGTGCGCACGATGCAGGCGAACTGGATCGGCCGCAGCGAAGGCGTGAACCTGTCGTTTCCGCACCGGTTCGACGGCAAGAGCGGCGAACTCAAGGTCTTCACGACCCGCGCCGACACCATCATGGGCGTCAGCTTCGTCGCGGTCGCGGCGGAGCATCCGCTCGCCGAGCTCGCGGCCGCGCGCGATGGGAAGGTCCGCGCCTTCGTGGATGAGTGCCGCCGCGGCAGCGTCATGGAAGCCGACATCGCGACGATGGAGAAGAAAGGCGTCCCGACCGGCCTGTCCGTGCGCCATCCGCTGACCGGCGCGGAAGTGCCGGTCTGGGTCGGCAACTACGTGCTGATTGCCTACGGCGAAGGCGCGGTCATGGGCGTGCCGGGCCATGACGAGCGCGATTTCGCCTTCGCTAAGAAATACGGCCTGCCGATCCTGCCGGTCATCGACGTCGACGGACGCCTGTATTCCACCGACGCCTGGCAGGCCTGGTACGCCGACTACGGCCGCTGCGTGAATTCCGGTCCCTACGACGGGCTCGACTTCCAGGCTTCCGTGGACGCGATCGCGCGCGACCTCGAGGCGAAAGGCCACGGCCGCAAGCAAGTCGTCTGGCGGCTGCGCGACTGGGGCATCTCGCGCCAGCGCTATTGGGGCTGCCCGATCCCGATCATCCATTGCCCGGCCTGCGGCGACGTGCCCGTGCCGGATGACCAGCTGCCCGTGCGCCTGCCGGAAGACCTCGTGCCGGATGGTTCCGGCAACCCGCTCGCGAAGACGCCGTCCTTCCTCGACTGCCGCTGCCCGAAGTGCGGGGAGCCCGCGAAGCGCGAGACCGACACGATGGACACCTTCGTGGATTCGTCGTGGTACTTCTTCCGCTACGCCTCCGCCCACAACGCCACCGCGATGGTGGACGAGCGCGCCACCTACTGGCTGCCGGTGGACCAGTACATCGGCGGTATCGAGCACGCGATCCTGCATCTCCTGTATTCGCGCTTCTGGACCAAGGTGATGCGCGACCTGGGCTTGGTCGCGGTCGACGAGCCGTTCACCAACCTGCTGACCCAGGGCATGGTGCTCAACCACATCTGGTCGCGGCGCCCAGCCGAGGGTCGGGTGCAGTACTTCAACCCGAGCGAGGTCGATGCCGACGGCAACCTGAAGGCCGACGGCAAGCCGGTGACGTACGAGGGCCTCGGCACGATGTCGAAGTCGAAGAACAACGGCGTGGACCCGAACGAGCTGGTCGAGCGCTACGGCGCCGACACGGTGCGGCTGTTCATGATGTT
>JANNKZ010000472.1:0-1554 GCA_031396515.1 Gammaproteobacteria bacterium | reverse complement strand
GGTCGAGGCGAAGATCGTGCAGGATGCGGACCGGCTCGACGCGCTCGGCGCGATCGGCATCGCCCGTTGCATCGCGGTCGGCGCCGAGCTCGGGCGCTCACTGTACGAGCCCGATGATCCGTTCTGCGAACGGCGCGCGCCCGACGACTCCGGCGCGTCGGTCGATCATTTCTACTCGAAGCTGCTTAAACTGGCCGGCACCATGCAGACGGAAGCGGGCAGATTCGAAGCGGAGCGGCGCACGGAGTTCCTCCGCGCGTTCATCGCCCAGCTGCGTTTGGAGATCGCGCCTTGAGCCGCGGCGTATCGGCAACCGACGCGCTCGCGCGGCTGCGGGACGGCAACGCCCGGTTCGCGGCGAATGCGCGCGGTACTGGCACGCTGATCACGGCCGCGCGGCGCGCCAAGCTGACGGCGGCGCAGGAGCCGTTCGCGATCGTGCTCGGCTGCTCGGACTCGCGGGTGCCCGTCGAGCTGGTCTTCAACCAGGGCCCGGGCGACCTGTTCGTGATCCGCGTCGCCGGCAACATCGTCGCGCCTTCGCTGATCGGCAGCGTCGAGTTCGCGGCCGATCGCTTCGGCACTCGGCTCGTCGTCGTGCTCGGACATTCGTCCTGCGGCGCGATCGCTGCGACGATCGAGGAACTGCACCGGCCCACGTCGAACCCATCGCCCAACCAGCGCGCGATCGTGGACCTGATCCGTCCGGGCGTGGAGAAAATGGTCGCGAAGCACGAGTCCGAGGGCGCACTCGCGGTCGAGCATGCGGCGATGACCGCAAACGTGCGCAATTCCGTCGACCAGCTGCGACACGGCTCCACCATCATCGAAAACCTGATCGCGAACGACGGGCTGGTCGTGACCGGCGCCTGGTATTCGCTCGATACCGGCAAGGTCGAGTTCCTGGAGCAGACGCTACCGGCTTAAGGCTGCGATCAGGGTGGCGGCGTCCACGTTTCCGCCCGAGAGAACGACGGCCGTGACGCGGCCGGCCGCAGGAATTTTTCCCGAGAGCAGCGCCGCGAGCGCGACGGCGCCACCCGGCTCGACGACCAGCTTGAGATCGCGGCACGCCCGCGCCATGGCCGCCTCGACCTCGGCGTCGCTCACCGTCAGGATTCCTGCGAGCCGCTCACGGTTGATCGCGAAGGTCAGCCGCCCGGGCGGCGACGATTGCAAGGCGTCGCAAATCGAACGCGCCTCGGGCGGATTCTTGAGGAGCGTGCCGGCGGCGAGCGAGCGGCGCGTGTCGTCGAAGGCTTCCGGTTCCACGCCGTAGACCGCCGCCCGCGGCGCGAGCGCCTGCACGGCAATCGCGGTGCCGCTGGTCAGGCCGCCGCCGCTGCACGGGACGAGCACCTGTTCCGGCACGATGCCGAGTTCCGCCGCCTGCTGCATCAGCTCGAGCCCGACGGTGCCCTGACCGGCGACGACGTGCGGATCGTCGTAGGCGGGCACGAGCGTCGCGCCGCGTTCCGCGACGATCCGGCGGGCGATCTGCTCGCGATCCTCGGTGAAGCGGTCGTACAGCACGACTTCCGCGCCGAGCGCGCG
>JANNKZ010000466.1:0-1706 GCA_031396515.1 Gammaproteobacteria bacterium | reverse complement strand
GCGCGACTGGGCGCTCGGCACGCCGGACGACGACTGGGTCAGCATGGCGGTGCCGGCCGACGGCAGCTACGGCATCGGCGAGGGCGTCATGTATTCGTATCCGGTCACCTGCACGGGCGGCCGCTACACCGTCGTGCAGGGGCTCGCGGTGGACGAGTTCAGCCGCGAGCGCATGGACGCGACGCACCGCGAACTGATCGAGGAACGCGAGGGCGTGAAAGAACTGATCTGAAGGGGAAGCGCATGAACCTGAACCATCATCGCCGCGTGGCCGTCGCCGTGCTCTGCCTCGCTGCCGCCTTCACCGGTGCCGCCTTCGCGCAGGAAAAGACGCAGAAGCCGCCGCTGCACGGCTCGAAATGGATGGCGATCACCGGTAAGCCGCTCGCGGCCACCGCCGGCGCGCGCATGTTCGAGCACGGCGGCAACGCGGTGGACGCGGCCTGCGCAATGCTGGCGGCAACTTCGACGATGTGGGACGTGCTGTCCTGGGGCGGCGAAACCCAGGCACTCATCTATAACCCGCAGACCGGGCGCATCGTCGCGATCAACGGGCTCGGCGTCGCGCCAACGGGCGCGACCGCGGAGTTCTACCGCCGCAAGGACTTCAAGTACCCGCCCGAGGAAGGCCCGCTCTCCGCGGTGACGCCCGGCACACCGGGCGCGCTCATCGTCATGCTCGCCGAGTTCGGCAAGCTCTCGCTCGCGGAAGTGCTGGCGCCCGCGATCGAGCTCGCGGACGGCTATGCGATCGACGCCGAGACCGCGGATCGCATCGAGCTCGAAAAGGAGAAGCTGAAGCAGTGGCCGTATGCGAAGGCCGTGATGCTGCCGCACGCCGGCGAAGCGCGGGAAGCGCCGAAACCGGGCGAGATCTTCCGCCAGGCCGACCTCGCGGCGACGCTCCGCAAGCTCGTCGAGACGGAAGCCGCGGCGCTCGCAGCCGGCAAGTCGCGCAAGGAAGCGCTGCAGGCGGCCTACGATCGCTTCTACCGCGGCGATATCGCGGATGAGTTCGTGCGCGGCGTGCAGGAACAGGGCGGGCTCATCACCAAGCAGGACCTCGACCGCTGGCGCGTGGAACTCGAGGAGCCAGTGCACACGAACTATCGCGGCATCGACGTCTACAAGCTCGACCGCTGGACCCAGGGTCCGGTGATGCTCCAGGCGCTGAACGTCCTCGAGAACTTCGACCTCAAGGCGATGGGCTACAACAGCGGCAGTTACATTCATACCGTCTACCAGGCGATGAACCTCGCGTTCGCCGACCGCGACTTCTATTACGGCGATCCCTACTTCCCGCCGGACGAGCCGATCAAGGGGTTGCTGTCGAAGGAGTACGCGAAGGAGCGGGCCGCGCAGCTCAATGCCACGCAGAACGATGCGGCCGTCGGCCCTGGCGATCCGTATCCCCACCAGGGCGAGACGAATCCGTTTGCTTCGCTGTTGAAGAAGCGGACGACCGCGGCGCTGCCCGCCTTCGATGCCGCGCGTTTCGCGGCGGCGACCGATCCCGTGACGGGCAGCTTCTACCGGGGCACGACTTCGGTCGTCGCCGCCGACAAGGACGGCTGGCTCGTCTCGATGACGCCATCGGGCGGATGGCTGCCGGCCGTCATCGCCGGCAAGACCGGCATCGGCATGAGCCAGCGCGGGCAGATGTTCGTGACCGATCCCGCGGAGAATCCGTTCAACGTCATCGAGCC
>JANNKZ010000452.1:0-11265 GCA_031396515.1 Gammaproteobacteria bacterium | reverse complement strand
CAGCGAGCGCTCGAAGGCGGCCAGCGCCGCCGCCGGCTGCTTGAGATCCAGCAACAGCTCGCCCAGCATCTCGCGCACCGGAATCACGCGTCCGGGCATCATGATGTGCTCCTCCGTCCGGTCCTCCTGCTCCGCCGTTTCCCGCATGAGCTTCAGGGCATCATCGTTGCGGCTCTCGGCGCGGGCGATCCATGCGGAAATCGCGCCCACCTGAATGT
This sequence comes from Gammaproteobacteria bacterium, assembly GCA_031396515.1. Lineage (GTDB taxonomy): Bacteria > Pseudomonadota > Gammaproteobacteria > Steroidobacterales > Steroidobacteraceae > SCUD01. The sequence goes on along the minus strand of JANNKZ010000452.1, from coordinate 11,047 downwards.
CCGCCTGCTTGACCCAGTAGTCTTTCTTCTGGGTGACCATCGTGGCGCGGAGCGCGGCGATCCGTGCGACCTCGGCCTTCGCGGCAGCCGCATCGCCGCTTCTCGCCGCGCCGAGACCGCGGGCGTAGGCGTTCACCGATTCCCCTTCGGGGAATGGGCTCCAGTTGTAACGTTCGCGTGCAGGATGGAGCGTGAGCTGCGCGGCCGCCGCCCAGTCGCCGCGCTCCAGTGCATAGCGCGCTGGAACCGCGGCGCTCGCGTAGGCGATCTGGCGGGCCTCCTCATTCGGCTTCGGCGCGGTCCTGACGAACTCGACCCACCGGGCGGCCTCGGCATCGCGCGCGAGTTGCAGGTAGGCATACACCATGTAGTCCATCGCGTGGTAGGCATCCCGGTCTTTGGTCGATGCCGCCTGCGAGCGGAGGTTCGTATCGATGGAGTCCTGCCACTGGCCCACGCGCGAGAAGATGTGCGAAGGCATGTGCAGCGCATGCGGGGAGTCCGGCGCGATTGCGGCGTAACGCCGCGCCGCATCCAGTCCCTGCTCCGCGATCGCCGGGAAGTCATAGGCGTGGATGATGAAGTGCACGGCACCCGGATGATTCGGCTGTTCGGGCAGGATCTTTTCGAGAATCTTCCCGCTCTTCAGCTGCTGCGCATACGTCTGGTCATTCCGGTCCGCCGTGACCTGCAGCCAGTAGGCATACAGAATGGCCGCCTCGGAATCGTCCGGATAGCGCAGGTAGTTCTGCTCGAGGGCTTTCTCAAACGCCGCCGCGCGCTTGGCGAAGGGAACCGTTTCGTAGTCCTTGAACACAATCTCCACGGCCGCGATGTAGTCGCGCTCGCGATCGGTCTTGCCGCCAATTTGTTTCGCCCGCTCCACCGCCGCCCAGCCTTCTTTCTCAAGCTCGGGCGTCGGCGGCGATCCCAGCGGATTCTCGAGACTCGCCACGGCCTTGGCCCAATAGGCCATTGCACAAGTCGGGTCCGCGGCCAGGACTTCCACCAGCGCGCCGTCGATCTTCTCCCAATAGAAGGAATAGAGCAGCGACGCCGCGATGTTGAATTTCTTCTGGGCCTCGGGCGTGCAGGAAACCGGGAAGTTGACGTCGCCGAGGGAGGCTGCGTGCTGGCTGTGATCCTCGGCCGGTTCGTGCGCCGCGGCAAGACCATTCCAGAAGACTCCGGCGGCTGCGACGTTAACCGCCGCCTTGATTGCGTTCACAGAACCTCCTTGTCCCCTGCCGTACAGGCTACCTGCCATCAGGACTTCGACTTCTTCGAAGTTTTCGACTTGCCGGAACTGTTGAGGGCGATCGCTTCGCGAATGAGCGCCTTGAAGGCCGACTCATCGACTTCCTCACCTTCATGGATATCGATCGCCCGGCGTACCTTTCCTTCGAGGCTCGAGTTGAAGAGACGCTTCGGATCCTTCACGGCCGCGCCCCGGGCAAAGGTCAGTTTCACGGCACTCTTGTAGGACTCGCCCGTGCAGAGGATGCCGTCGTGCGACCAGACCGGGATGCCCCACTTCCACTCCTCGACGACGTCCGGGTCTGCGGCCTTGATGAGCTTGCGCATCCTGCCGAGGGCTTTCCCGCGCCAGCCACCGAGTTCGGTGATTCGCTTCGCGATGAGTTCGGATGCCGGCTGGCCCGAGCCCGTGCATGACTCCTTCATGCGCCTACCCTACTTGTTCTCAGCTTGGTTGACTCGAATTTACTGCGCCGCTCCGATCTCTTCAACCGTCGCAATTTCGCCAATGTCATCGTAGGTGTAGCGGCGATCCAGCGTGCCATCGCGATCGGTGTCCACTTCGGCACTGACGAGCTTGCTGAGGCGGTAGGTCTCGACACGAAGCGGATTCGTGGAATCCTTGCCCAGGTATTCTTCCTTGGTCAGGACGCCATGCTTGAACAGGTACCTCAGATCCACGTTCGCATCCGCATCGGTGTCCACCGACGAGACGTAAGCCTGGCCATCACGGTATTTCGTCGTGGTCTCGAAGCTGCCATTGAAGTCGTCGTCCGATTCGCCGGACTCGACGTGCCCCAGGCGATCCAAATGCCATCGAGAATCAACCAGCCGATCAAAGTTGCGATCGACCTCCGTGCTGATGTGAGCTCCACCCGGAGAGTACCGCCAGCGCTCGTCGAGAATGCCGTCACCGTTGTAGTCGATGCCTTCAAGCTGGGTTGGAACACGGAAATAGAGGTAAGTGGCGCCAACACCGAGCACCAGCCCGACCATTGCGCCCACCAACGCGCCCGGCGGCCCTCTTGGCGCAACTTGAATGGGATCCGGGACGGTGGTCTTCTCCCATTCATCGATCACGGCTCGTGCCGCAGCAAAGTCCTCGTCCTCGACCAGAAGGCGCACGAGGCCAATCGCCGGAAGCTCCCCGATCGCTCCCTGAAGGCCGGCACCTTCAAGCCGCGCATGAATCCCGCGCTGCTGCAGGAGATCCTGCAGCATGTGTCCTTCGAGGGCGTTGGCGGGTTCGCAGGCAGTTCTCACGCGCTTACCTCGAACCGGCGGCAATCGTGACGCAAATCATAGGGCCTTACTCATGCGCAAGAGCGGCACTGCCACGCCGCCGCGGTCGTCCGCGACGCTTTCGCATGGCTCATAGCCACAGGCGCGGTAGAGAGGCTCGCCTGCCATGGTGGCCATCAGTTCCACTCTCTTGAAGCCTTCGGACCGCGCCGCTTCCTCGCATAAGGCGAGTACTAGCCGACCGACGCCTTTGCGCGTGTAGCGTGGATGCGTGTACATGGCGCGGACCCGCGCTGCATCTGTCGCCGGATCGAGCAGGACAGCGCTGCGCCCCGGCGACTGGTCGCCGCCATACAGGGTGGCGCGGCGGCTCCATCCACCGCAACCGGCGAGCCTGCCACCCGCTTCCACGACGAAATAAGTTCCATCAACGATGAGCTGAGTGTCCAGCCCCATAATTGTCCGGCTAGACGCAATCTGGCTTTCGTCGAGGAACGGCTTCTGCAATTCTGAAATTGCCGCGTCCATCAGGACCCTCAGCGCATCAAGGTCGTCACGGCGGGCAAGTCTGTGGGTCAGGGTCGCACTCGTCATTGCTCGCGCTACGGCGCTGTCTGGGTAAATCATCAGTTCAGGCGCGCTCGCATGAGCCTTTCACGGAACGCTCCAAGGCATTGTTAAGCAACGCGTGGGATTGTCGGTGCAATCCAGGCAATGATGCATGACAGTAGTGCTACACCACTTCCCAAAAGGAACTGCAAAAGGCCATTTGGCTCAATGCTCACATCGAATGGTCCACCATCGACTTGGTGCAGCCTGTAGAAAGTGGGGCGCCTTGTGTCACCCGGGAAGACGGCGTAGGTCATGGTGTACTCAGCGTTGTCACCAGCGTGATGGATATTGAACCCCACCAGAACTCGGCTATTCGATTGTGCATCCGGCAAGACGGTGCCCGCCGGCTGCCACGGGTGATAGTGCTCGTAGGTGGCCCCGATGCCAACCAACAGGAAAACTGCCGGCACGGCATAGCGCATGGTCATTTGTAGCCATCTAAGTAATCGCCGAACCAAGAGCGTTGCCTAACGTCCGCGTTGAGCGGGCCGCGGTATAGCAGTACCAGGCGCCGCGGGCGCGATAGTTTCCCGGGCGCCCGCGGTGCCTAGCCACCAATCTTTCATGGAACGCTCCAACGCCTTGTCACGCGGCAAATGATTTCATCCACGCGGTTTCTCTTCGGTTTTTCTTGCCTAATGCTTGACCAGATTCTCCCTCACGATCTCTTGTCTGAAGCTAAATACTTGCGGATCCTTGGGATCAACGATGACCCGAACCCAATGCGAATCAGGGTACCCAAAGGTCGCCACTCTCGTGAAGTTCTCAATGGATCGGCGGCTAGTGGATCCGAACAGAGGCTTGTCGACGCGAAATATGTGCGTATCTCCATGCACATAGACCACCGGTTTGCCGAACGCCACTGTTTCCTTCTCTAGTGCAGCAAGGAAATCGTCGAAGCCAGTAGCTCTTCGCGTTTCAGGCGATTTAAGTCCCAGGCCCGCCAGCATGTATCGTTGCTGCACGTCTTGGGGCCAGGTGTTTTCAAATCTGGGGTCGGCCTGCGCGACTAGCATGATCGCTTTGCTGCCGCTGCGCCTCGCCCACTCGAACGCCAGTTTCAACCACGCCAGGTTGGCCGCGTGACGCGCTGCATACTCTTCATCCATGTCTGGAGTGCGCCCCAGATTATTGTTGCTGCCGACCACGTGAAGCGTGACGAACAGCACGTCACCGTAGGTCCAGCGCACGTTTTCGCGGAACTTAGAGTGCTGGATTTCTTCACTCTGCCGCATCAGTCGTATGGTGCGCCGACCGAGGCTCTGATCACCCTGGAAAAACATCTGGCGGAGTTTGCTCAGTCGTTCGAGCGGGTCATACGTGCGTGGCTGGGCCCGGTGGCAGTCGGCCCAGTCATTGTCTCCGGGCACAAAGATGAAGGGGTGTCTGGAACTTTGCGCGAGCCTTAAGCGATCCTGAAACGTTTCGTCACTGCACGGAGGAAGCCCCCCGCCTTGCGAGGTCCATGTCGCACCGTCCCACCAAAAATCGCCGTCATGTACGACAAACGCTAAGTCAGCCGCATTTACTTGCCGCATGACATTCGCGAACTCCATTTCTTGCCTGGCGTCATACGGCATGTCGCCGAACAGCGCGAATTCAAATCTGCCACCTTGCGTTTCCGTTCCCGCCTGACTGGCGGTGCAGTCGGACAGGAAGAGCACAGCGAGCACAAAGGCGCATACCGATTGATTCATGTTCGTTCTCTGATGCGGCCGCAAACTGCGATGCCTCTCGTGCCGCCTAACTACTATTGGGCCTGACCATGACGCGATGTTTTACGTCATTTCTTGCCGTTTAACATCCCGCTAACACGTAAGGCCTTGATCGGACAACCCCCAGATCAGACCTAATCTGCCACGCTAGGCAGGTCACCGACCGCGTTTGCTACGGCTGCGGAAGCAGCGTCAAAGTGAACTCCGCACCGCCCGGCAGGAACGGCGTCGCCTCCCCCTGCACCCAGGCGCCGTGTCCGGCGCGATAGAAGTGCGACAGCGGATGCCCACTCTGCCCGCCCGGCATGTGCAGGTAGCCCTCTGCTTCGCGGCCGGGTGAAACGCCGAACCGTTCGGACGCGCCGAACGTCGGCGACTGCACGCGCGGCGTGGACCAGTCACCCGGCAGTTCGTCGGCGGGCATGTCGAGCCAGCGCGAGAGGAATGGCACGGCCTCGCTGATCGGATGCTGGATCAGCGTCGTGTTCACGCGTCCCCAGTCGCATACGGAAATGTCGGTGCAGCCGACCGGCATCGCGCGCACAGTTTCGTTCGCGACATCCGCGAGCCAGGCATCCCAATTCTCGAAACGCGGTTCGAGCAGGTGCGCAGGCCGTTCGTGCACGAGCCGCCACGCGACTTCGGTGAATCGCTGCGGCGTGCGCCAGCTGAAATCCGGCCACCGCGCCTGCGCCTCGACCGTCAGCATCCGGAATGCACGATCGGACAAGCGCCGCTCGAATTCGCGCAGCAGGCGGAAGCCGGCATCGTCGATAGCCGCATGTCCGCTCCAGTTGCCGACGAGCCGCGCCGCGGCAGTCTGGTCGGCCTGCTGGAGGGCCGCGACCGCGAGCGGCTGCCAGTGCGCAACATAGTCCGCGCGGTCGTCGAGCTGGATGGAAAGCAGTTCCGCGGCACCGACGCGCGGCATCGACTCGAGCCGGTCGCGGATCTGCCGCGCGCGCGCGGCGGGCGCATAGTCGCCGTCGCCGATGCGCGCGTAGGCTTCGCCACCGACCACGCGCGCGTTTGCGCTCCAGGCATAGCCCTGCGGCGGATCGAGCAGCCGCGGCGTGTCACGCGGCGCAACCCAGCCGTTCCATCCGACGCCCGGCTCGTGCCAGGTAGCCGGGCGCTCGGCGTCGAAACCGCTCCTTATCGGCAGCTTGCCGGACAGCACCCAGCCGATGCGCCCGGTGCTGTCCGCGAGCATCACGTTCTGGCCCGGCATGCCGGCGCCGCCGATGATGGACGCGGCTTCCTCGATGTCCTTCGCGCTCTGCAGTGCGAAGAGCGCCGTGTCGGATGCGCCTTCGCGATGCGCCGTCCAGGCGAGCGCGAGGTGATGGCCCTCGCCGTCTTCGCCGATCACCGGGCCCCAGATCGTTTTCTTCACGACAAGGTCTTCGCCGTCGCCGCCTGCGACCTCGATGCGCTCGATCTCTTCCTCGAACTCACGCGGACCGTCGGCCGTCAGGTAGGTCATGCCGACTTGCGGTCCCGGCGCGAGCACGATCAGGTCCTGGAAATCGCCATAGCTGTTGGTGAATCCCCAGGCCACGTGGCCGTTGCTGCCGGCGACGATCCCAGGCACGCCCGGCAGGCTCACGCCGGTGACGTCGAGCTTCTCGCCCGTCGCCACGAGCCGCGCGCGGTACCAGATGTTCGGCACGCGCAGGCCGAGGTGCATGTCGTTCGCGAGCCAGGCGCCGCCATTGGCGCTGCGCGCTTTCGCGACCGCCCAGTTGTTGCTGCCGACTATCGCGTCGCGGTCGTCGTGATCGAGCCAGGCCGTGCGGCGGTCTTTCTCGAGCCGTCCCTCCACTTCGCGGAAAAGAGCGGGATCGAGCTTGCGCAGGTCGTACTGCTCGGCGGTCGGCATCGACGCCTGCGACAGGCGGCTGCCGTCGAGCGGCACCTCCCATTCCGGGTCCGGATCCATCACGAAGTGGTACACAATCTCCGGCAGCACTGCAGCGAGGCGCCCGCGGCGTTGTTCGCTGCGCGCCTCCAGTCCCTGGAGGTCGATCCACATCGCGTAGCCAACCAGCAGGCTGTCTTCCGCCCGCCATTCGTGAGGCGTCTGGAACAACAGGAAGTATTCGAACGGGCGCGCGCCCGAGTGCGTGAGTGCGGCATTGACGCCTGCCGCGTAGGCCTCAAACAGGCCGCGGCTGCGCGCATCCATTGTCGCCAGCGCTTTCGCGGCGTGCTTCCTGAACTGGTGCACGCGGATGCGGCGATCGATATCGAGCAAACCTGAACCCAGGAGTGCCGAGAGTTCGCCCGCGCCGGTGCGGCGCAGCAGGTCCATCTGGAAGAATCGATCCTGCGCGTGTGCGTAGCCGGTCGCGCGCGCAACGTCTTCGCTGCCGGCGCCGCGGATCACGGGCACGCCGAGTGCGTCGCGGTCGATGGAAACCGGAGCCGATAGCCCCGCGATTTCGACCTGCCCTTCCAGCTCGGGCAGGCTAGCGCGGAGCGTCAGCCATGCGGCGAGGATCGCGAGGACGATCAGCGCGGCAAGGACAGTCAGTCCGCGGCGGATCCAGATGAAGATGGGTCGCATCAAGCCTGCTGGCGCTGGACCTGGATGATCTTCATGGTATTCGTGCCGCCGGTGACGCCGGAGAACTCGCCCTTCGTGATGATGATCAGGTCGCCCTCGGCAGCGAGCCCGTCGGCGATCAGCCGCTCGAAGATCGCCGGGTACATGCGCTCCGGTCGCGGGTGCGTGACGTCGAAGTCAACCGGGTACACGCCGCGATAGAGCGTCACGCGCCGCTGCGTCGCCGCGTGGCGGGTAAACGCGTAGATCGGGATGTCGGAACGCATGCGCGACATCCAGAGAGCGGTCGAGCCGGACTCGGTCAGCGCGACGATCGCGCGCACATCGAGGTGGCTCGCGGTGTACATCACGGCTGCGGCAATTGCCTCGTCCGTGCGCTTGAACTCGCCGGACAACCGCAGGTCCGGCCGGTTCGAAGTGGTCTGCCACTTCTCCGCTCCCTCGATGACCTGGGCCATCGCGCGCACCACGCGTCCCGGGTGGCGGCCGACCGCGGTCTCGGCCGAGAGCATCACGGCGTCGGTGTCGTCCATCACGGCATTCGCGACGTCCGAGACTTCGGCACGGGTCGGCACCGGCGCGTGGATCATCGATTCCATCATCTGCGTCGCGGTGATCACCAGCCGGTCGCGGGCGCGCGCGACCTCGATGATGTGCTTCTGCAGCCCAGTCAGTTCCGCATACCCGACCTCGATGCCGAGATCGCCGCGCGCCACCATGACGGCGGAGCTGGTCTCGACGATCTCGTTGAGGTTGTCGATCGCCTCGCGTCGCTCGATCTTGGCGACGATGCGGCCCTCGCCGCCGGCTGCGCGCAGCAAGTCCCAGGATTCGGCGATGTCGTGGCGGTCGCGCACGAACGAAACCGCGAGGTAATCGACGCCGAGTTCCGCCGCCATGCGGATGTCCTCGCGGTCTTTCGCGGTCAACGCGCCCGCGGACAGTCCTCCGCCGAGCTTGTTGAGACCCTTGAGGTCGGAAAGCTCCCCACCCGTCAGCACGCGCGTCTGCACCTGAGTGCCTTCGATGCCCGTGACCTCGAGCGAAATCAGGCCGTCGTTCAGCAGCAGCGTGTCGCCTTTCTTCACGTCGCGCGGCAGCGACTCATAGGCGACGCCGACGATCCGGTCCGTGCCGGCTGTGGGATCGAAAGTCGGATCGAGTGTGAACGGCTCGCCGTCGACCAGCATCGCCTTGCCGGTCGCGAACCGCTCGATGCGCACCTTTGGGCCGCGCAGGTCGCCCAGGATGCCGACCACGCGTCCGGCCCGCTTCGCCGCCGAGCGCGCGCGTTCGATGCGCTTCGCGTGCTCGCCCAGGCTGCCGTGCGAGAAGTTCACGCGAACCAGGTCCGTGCCGGACTGGATCAGGTCGTCCATCGCGCGATCGCTGTCGGTCGCGGGTCCGAGCGTCGCGACGATCTTGGTGCGTCTGCTCATGACTCCCCACGCCGCTCGAGAGCGGCCACCGCGGGCAGCGTCTTGCCCTCGACGAATTCGAGGAAGGCTCCCCCGCCGGTCGAAATATAGGAGATATTCGCCTCGACGCCGTATTTTTCGATCGCGGCCAGCGTATCGCCGCCGCCGGCGATCGAAAACGCCGGGCTGCGCGCAATTGCCTCGGCGAGCGTGCGGGTGCCTTCGGCGAAGGCGTCGAACTCGAACACGCCGAGCGGGCCGTTCCAGATCACAGTGCCCGCCTTCTGCACGATGCACGCAATGACGTCCGCGGAAACCGGCCCGAGGTCGAGAATCATCTCGTCGGCGCCGACCGCGGAGGCGATTCGGACTTCGCCCTTTGCACTCGCCGAAAATTCTTTCGCGACCACTACATCGGACGGCAGCGGCAGCCCGACGTCGCGTCGTGCCGCTTCCGCAAGCAATCGCTTCGCGACGTCGATCATGTCGGGCTCGTGCAGCGACTTGCCGACCGAAAGGCCGGTCGCCGCAAGGAACGTGTTGGCGATGCCACCGCCGACCACGAGCTGGTCCACCTTGTCGATCAGGTTCTCGAGCACGGACAGCTTGGTCGAGACTTTCGAGCCGCCGACCACCGCGACCAGCGGCCGCGCGGGATCGCGCATCGCACGCCCGAGCGCTTCGAGCTCGGCGACCAGCAGCGGTCCGGCGCAGGCGACCGGCGCCTGCAGCGCCACGCCATGGGTGCTCGCCTCGGCACGATGTGCCGTGCCAAAGGCGTCCATCACGAACACGTCGCAAAGCGCCGCCATGCGCTTCGCGAGCGCTTCATCGTCCGATTTCTCGCCCTTGTTGAAGCGCACGTTCTCGAGCAGCACGACCTCGCCCGGCGCCGCAGTCACTCCGTCGAGCCAGTTCGTGGCCAGCCGGACTTTCTTGCCGAGCAGCACGGACAGGCGTTCCGCGACCGGCGCGAGCGATGCCGAGGGATCATGCACGCCCTCCTTCGGCCGGCCCAGGTGCGACATCACCATCACGCGTGCGCCTTTTTCGAGCGCGAGGCGAATGGTCGGCAGCGCCGCGCGGATGCGCGCGTCGCTCGTTACCCGGCCGCCCTCGACGGGCACGTTCAGGTCCTCGCGGATCAGGACGCGCTTGCCGGCGAGATCCAGATCCGCCATCCGCTTCACGCGCGCGACCACGCAAGCGTCGTGTCGAGCATGCGATTCGAGAAGCCCCACTCGTTGTCGTACCAGGCGCAGACCTTCACGAGATTGCCGCCCAGCACCTTGGTGAGCTGCGCGTCCACCGTGCCGGAGGCCGGGTTGTGGTTGAAGTCGATCGAGACCAGCGGCTCTTCGGTGTATTCGAGGATACCCTTCAGGCTGCCCTCGGACGCCTTTTTCAGGATCTCGTTCACTTCCGCCGCGGTGGTCGTACGGCCCGCGGTGAAGGTGAGATCGACGAAAGAGACGTTGATGGTCGGCACGCGGACCGAGAATCCGTCGAGCCTGCCTTTCAGTTCCGGCAGCACGAGGCCGACCGATGCCGCCGCGCCGGTCTTGGTCGGAATCATGGACATCGTCGCCGAGCGCGCGCGGCGGAGATCCGAGTGATAGACGTCCGTCAGTACCTGGTCGTTGGTGTAGGCGTGCACCGTCGTCATGATCCCGGCGACGACTTCGAGGCCGTCGTGCAGCGGCTTCACCAGCGGTGCGAGGCAGTTGGTCGTGCAGGAGGCATTCGAGATCACCGTCATGTCGCCGCGCAGCGTCTTGTGGTTCACGCCATAGACAATGGTCGCGTCCACACCGTCCGCCGGTGACGAGACGACGACCTTCTTCGCGCCGCCCGCGAGGTGCTTCGAGGCCTTTTCCTTGCTCGCGAAGAGCCCGGTGCATTCGAGCACGATGTCGGCGCCGAGCTCGCCCCAGGGCAGCTTGGCCGGGTCGCGTTCGGCCAGCACGCGGATGCGGTCGCCGTCCACGATCATGTGGTTGCCATCAACCGCAACCGTGCCCGGGAACGGGCCGTGGGCCGTGTCGTGGCGCGTCAGGTGCGCATTGGTGTTCGCGTCGCCGAGGTCGTTGATCGCGACGATCGAGATCTCGTTGTTGCGCTTCGATTCGTAGAGTGCCCGCAGCACGTTTCTGCCGATGCGCCCGAAGCCGTTGATGCCTACCTTGATCGCCATGTCATGTCACTCCATTGGTCATGAGCGCCTCGGCCGTCGC
>JANNKZ010000446.1:0-3293 GCA_031396515.1 Gammaproteobacteria bacterium | reverse complement strand
GCCGTTGACGCGCACGCGGCCCTCGCCCATCAGCGCGAGCGAGAGGTGCGCGAGCGGAGCAAGGTCGCCCGAGGCACCGACGGAGCCTTGTCCGGGAACGAGCGGCAGGAGGTTCGCGTTAGCGAAGGCGAGGAGCTGCTCGACGATGACCGGGCGCACGCCTGAGAATCCACGCGCCAGGCTTGCCGCCTTCAGCACCAGCACGAGCCGCACGGCCGCATCCGGCAGCGGCTCGCCGACACCCGCCGCGTGGGAGCGCACGAGGTAAAGCTGGAGCGTCGCCAAGTCCTCGTCCGAGATGCGGGTCTTGGCCAGCTTGCCGAAGCCGGTATTGATGCCGTAGAGCGATTCGCCCGCCGCCAGGCGCTTCTTGACCGCGGCGAGCGAGCGCTCGACCGGCTCGCGCCAGCCGTCCGCGAGCTCGACGTTATCCGCCCCACGCGCGATGCGCCGGAGGTCCGCGAGGGCGATGGCGCCCGGCTTCAGTGTCAGCTTGCCCATGGTTGAACCAATCCGGCCGGCCCGCTCGTTCAGGCTGCCAATGATGCCCAACTTACCCTGAGGTGAACATCATGATTCGCTGTGCCCTGATTCTGGGCGGCCTGCTCGCGCCGCTGCCGGCTATTTCCCAGACGGCACTGGTGCTACTGGTCGACGGCGTACCGGGGCCGTCCACGATCGCGGACCATTCAGGCTGGTTCACGCTCAACAATGCGGTCTGGGGCATCGACCGTTCTAATGCATCGGCGCCGCACACCTTGAGCGTGTCGCTCGACTTGAGCGCCAACGTCGCGACGCTCGCCCAGGCGAGCGCGAATGGCACCCTCTTCAGGAAGATCGTCATCGACGAAGTCTTCCAACTAACCAAACCGCTGCTGATCTCGCGCCTGACCTGCGAGGAAGCCTTGATCCGCGAGTATTCATCGTCCGCCGAAGCCGCCGACAGGACGAGAGTCAAGCTGGACATCCGCTGCACCAAGTTGACCTGGGAGAACTTCGACTACGCGTCGGGTGCGCTGGTGCGCGGCGCCAAAGGCAGCTGGAACTTCAAGACCAACACGCCCTGAGGGCGAGGGAAAGCATCATGAGAAACCTCTTTCGGATCTGGATCGTCACGCTCGGTCTGCTTGCGCTGCCGTCGGCTGCGCAGGCCGCGGACATCTTCATGCTGATCCAGAACCAGGCCGGCGATTCCGCGGCGAAGGGCCACGAGAACTGGATCCGCGTGTCGAGTCTCGACTGGAATCTGGTGGCCCAATCGTCATGGACTCAAGGCGGCGGGGCCTCAGTCGGCAAACCCAATCCCGGCGAATTGCAGCTCGCATTGCCAACCGGCATCTGGTCGCAATACTTCGTGCGCCTGATCACGCAGGGCAAAGCGGTGCCGAAGGTCGTACTTGACGCGATGTCGAGCGACGGGCGGCCGCTCTACCGCATGACGATCGAAGGCTTCTTCGTGACCGAATATCGTCTCGCGTCGCTGCCGGCGACCCCGTTGCCGCAGGACCACGTGAAAGGCGTGTTCAAGATCGTGAAGCTCGAATACTTTGCGACGACCGCCGACGGCCGACTCATCACGACCGTCGTCGATTGGAACATCGCCACAGGAATCTCGACGCCGGCAGTCTTCTGAGAATTGTTCACCCGATCGACGGGAGGTCGAGGCCCTGGTCTTTCGCGCAGGCGATTGCAAGGTCGTAGCCGGCGTCGGCGTGACGCATCACGCCGGTGCCGGGGTCGTTGCGCAGCACGCGCGCGATGCGCGCGGCAGCGGCTTCGCTGCCGTCGCAGACGATCACGACGCCCGCATGCTGCGAGAAGCCCATGCCGACGCCGCCGCCGTGGTGGATGGACACCCAGGTGGCGCCGCCCGCGGTATTCAATAGCGCATTCAGCAACGGCCAGTCGGACACCGCGTCCGATCCGTCCTTCATCGCCTCGGTCTCGCGGTTGGGGCTCGCGACCGACCCCGAGTCGAGGTGATCGCGGCCGATCACGACCGGCGCCGACAGTTCGCCCTTCGCGACCATCTCGTTGAATGCGAGCCCGAGCCGTGCGCGGTCCTTGAGCCCGACCCAGCAGATGCGCGCCGGCAAGCCCTGGAACTGGATCCGCTCGCGCGCCAGGTCGAGCCAGCGGTGCAGGTGCGTGTTGCCGGGCGTCAGTGCCTTCACCTTCGCATCGGTGCGGTAGATATCCTCCGGATCGCCCGAGAGCGCCACCCAGCGGAACGGCCCGATGCCTTCGCAGAAGAGCGGACGAATGTAAGCCGGTACGAACCCCGGGAAATCGAAAGCGTTCTCCAAGCCCTCGTCCTTCGCGACCTGGCGGATGTTGTTGCCGTAATCGAAGACGACCGCGCCTTTTTCCTTGAGATCCAGCATCGCCTGCACGTGAATCTTCATCGAGGCACGCGCCTCGCGCTCGATTTGCGCGGGATCGTTCTTCCGCGCATCCGCCGCCTGCGCCAGCGTCCAGCCGCGCGGCAGGTAGCCGTTCCGCGGATCGTGCGCGGAGGTCTGGTCGGTTACCGCGTCGGGAATGACGCCGCGACGCGCGAGCTCGGGATAGACATCGGCCGCATTGCCGAGCAGGCCAACCGACAGCGCGCGCTTCGCGCGGCGCGCCTCGTCCACAATCGTTAGCGCCTCGTCGAGCGTCGTCGCCTTGCGATCCACATAGCCGGTGCGCAGGCGAAAGTCGATGCGCGACTCGTCGCACTCGACCGCGAGCATCGAGAAGCCCGCCATCGTCGCCGCGAGCGGCTGCGCACCGCCCATGCCGCCGAGGCCGGCGGTGAGGATCCAGCGGCCGGCCGCATCGCCGTTGAAATGCGTGCGCGCGCAGGCGCCGAAGGTCTCGTAGGTTCCCTGCACGATGCCTTGCGAGCCGATGTAGATCCACGAACCCGCCGTCATCTGGCCATACATCATCAGGCCCTTGCGGTCGAGTTCGTGGAAATGCTCCCAGGTCGCCCAGTGCGGCACGAGGTTGGAATTCGCGATCAGCACGCGCGGCGCATCGACATGCGTCTGGAACACGCCGACCGGCTTGCCGGACTGCACCAGCAGCGACTCGTCGTCCTTCAGGCGGCGCAGCACCGCGAGGATGCGATCGAACGATTCCCAGTCGCGCGCGGCCTTGCCGATGCCGCCGTAAACGACGAGCTGGTCCGGATGCTCGGCAACTTCCGGATCGAGGTTGTTCTGAAGCATCCGAAACGGCGCTTCGGTCAACCAGCTTCCACAATTCAAGGCCTTGCCGCGTGGCGCGCGCACGACGCGGGGGCCTGC
>JANNKZ010000425.1:0-11886 GCA_031396515.1 Gammaproteobacteria bacterium | reverse complement strand
TTACCTTTTTGGAGCAGAGTCTGGCGATCTTTCGCGAACTGGATGATTCACGCGGGATCGCCAGCACATTGCACTTGCTTGGTGATGCGACCCGTGATTGCGGGGAGCTCCAACGAGCCATCACCGCCCTTGAAGAAAGCGTGGCGCGCTTCCGCGCATTGGGCGATCGAGGCGGTCTCGGAAAACCTGCCAGTCGTCAATTTCAACACGCGGCTGCTCGGCCGGCGCGGCGTGACCGCGGCGACTCTGGTGGCCGATCCGGAAAACCTCGACGCGGCAGTCGCCGAATTCAAGCAGGTGCTGACCGGCTTCAACTATCAGGATGGCGAGACCTACGCCGACGTGCAGGAAGGCGACAAGATGGCCGAGTACGGCCTCGCCGCGCTGATTGCGGGCGGTGGCGCGGCCATCGCGGCGAAGAGCGGTCTGCTGAAAGGCCTGTGGAAGTTCATCGCCGCCGCGGGCATCGCGGTCGCAGCCTGGCTTGGCAAGATCTTCAAGGGCAAGAAACAGGACGCATGACGACCGATCGGCTGGAGTTGCTGCTGGCCGCCGGCCTCGTCCTCGTCTACCTGATCGACTCGCTGCGCCTGCTCGGGCATCGCGAAGCGCTGGTCGAACGGATTGCGGCGAGGCGCTGGCGCGTCACTTTTGGGGCGGTCCGCTTCGAGGTGCTCGGCAAACGGCCGGCGCTGCCGAATCCGCTGCGCCCCGATCGCGCGAGTCGGGTCGTCGAATGGTCGATCAGCGCGGAAAAAGCGGATGCCGCGGCCCAGGTTGCCTGGCCCGCCGCCGGACGCGGGCTCGGCGTGCTCTGCCTGGTGCTCTTCGTAGTCGTCGTCGTGCTCGCGCCTGCCTTGCTGGTCGCCGGCGAAGGCTTCTGGTTCGCAGCGGCGATCGGCACGGGTTACCTGGTGGCGATCGTCGCGGCGGTTTTCCTGGGAATGCGTGCGGAGCAATTCGGCCTGGCCCGCAGGACCGCCGTCGGCATCGGAGTCATCGGCGTGATCTGCCTGCCTTGTGCGCCGAACCTGTTGCGGGCGGCGGGCGCCGGCCCGAAACTGTCGGTCCCGTTGCCCGCATTCGGTGACGCCTCGGCCGGTGCCGCCGAGCGGCGGGGCTTTCGCGCGCGGTTTGCCGGCGTGCTGCGGCAGGAACTCTGGCAGGGGACGGGCGACGCTCGACAGGACGAGCAGATTCAGGCGATCCTGACGGACTGCGAGGAACGGTCATGAGTCCGCAAGAATTCGGCATGATCGTAGTCGGCGGCTTGATCGGCTGGTGGCTGGTCTCGTGGATCATCGACAAGCTGCGCGAATCGAAACGGGACAAGGACGGCAACGAGGGCGGATCATGAGCGGACGACTGGCATATGTGACCGGCGGCATGGGCGGGATCGGCACGCCGATCTGCAAGCGGCTGTGCCGCGAAGGATTTCGCGTGGTCGCCGGCTGCGGCCCGGGTTCGGAGCGCAAGGACCGCTGGCTGGGCGAAATGCGTGCGCAGGGCTTTGAAATTCACGCCTCGGAAGGCAACGTCTCCGACTGGGAATCGACCCGCTCCGCCTTCGAGAGAGTGCGGAATGAGCTCGGCCCGGTGGACGTGCTGGTCAACAACGCGGGCGTCACCGCCGACGGCACCTTCCGCAAGATGACCTACGAACGCTGGAACAAGGTCATCGACACGAACCTCAACAGCCTGTTCCATGTCACCAAGCAGGTGATCGACGGAATGCTGGATCGCGGTTGGGGGCGTATCATCAACATCTCGTCGGTCAACGGCCAGAAGGGCCAGTTCGGCCAGACGAATTATTCGACGGCGAAAGCGGGCATCCACGGATTTACCATGGCGCTCGCGCTGGAAGTCGCGTCGAAAGGCGTCACCGTCAACACGGTATCGCCCGGCTACATCGGCACCGACATGGTGCGCGCGATGAAGCCCGAGGTACTGGAAAAGATCGTCGCCACGATTCCGGTCGGCCGCCTGGGCACGCCGGAGGAGATCGCGTCGATCGTCGCCTGGCTCGCGTCGGATGACGCGGCGTTTTCGACCGGGGCGGACTTCTCGCTGAACGGCGGCCTGCACATGGGCTAGGGTTGGGGAAGAACAAGATGAAGACACGCGCAGCAATCGCCTGGGCGGCCGGCAAGCCGCTCGAAGTGGTGGACGTCGAACTGGCCGGGCCAAAAGCCGGCGAAGTGCTGGTCGAGATCCGGGCGACCGGCGTCTGCCACACCGACGAGTTCACGCGCTCCGGCGCGGATCCCGAGGGCCTGTTCCCGGTGATCTTCGGCCACGAAGGCGCGGGCGTCGTCGTCGACGTCGGTCCCGGCGTGAAGTCGCTGAAGAAAGGCGACCACGTGATCCCGCTCTACACGCCGGAATGCCGCGAGTGCAAGTCCTGCAGCTCGCGCAAGACCAATCTCTGCACGGCGATCCGCGCGACCCAGGGCAAGGGCGTGATGCCGGACGGCACCAGCCGGTTCTCGATCGACGGCAAGCCCGTGCACCATTACATGGGCTGCTCGACCTTCGCGAACCACACCGTGCTGCCGGAGATTGCGCTCGCAAAGATCCGCGAGGACGCGCCGTTCGAGAAAGTCTGCTACATCGGCTGCGGCGTCACCACCGGCATCGGCGCCGTGATCAACACCGCGAAAGTGGAACCAGGCGCGAACGTCGTCGTGTTCGGGCTCGGCGGCATCGGCCTCAACGTGATCCAGGGCGCGCGCATGGCCGGCGCCAACAAGATCGTCGGCGTGGACATCAATCCGCGGCGCAAGGCGCTGGCGGAGCGCTTCGGCATGACACACTTCGTCAATCCGAAGGAAGTGGAGGGCGACCTGGTCGGGCACCTCGTCGCGCTGACCGACGGCGGCGCAGATTACAGCTTCGAATGCGTCGGCAGCGTCGACTTGATGCGCCAGGCGCTCGAATGCTGCCACCGCGGCTGGGGCGTATCGGTCATCATCGGTGTCGCCGGCGCCGGCCAGGAAATCAAGACGCGCCCGTTCCAGCTCGTGACCGGCCGCGTCTGGAAGGGCACGGCATTCGGCGGCGCGCGGGGCCGCACCGACGTGCCGAAGATCGTGGACTGGTACATGGAAGGCAAGATCAACATCGACGACCTGATCACCCACGTCATGCCGCTGCCGAAGATCAACGACGCCTTCGACCTGATGCACAGAGGCGAGTCGATCCGCAGTGTCGTGACTTTCTGAAATCCGAGGAGGGGACTCATCATGACTGTCAAGATCCATCCGTCCGTCGACAACGGCGTCAAGCCGGGTACGAAGGACTTCAAGGGCGGGACGCTCACCTGCCATTGCGCGAACGCGCCGGTCACCGTGACGCTTGCAAGCGATGTCGCTTTCAACCACGCCTGCGGTTGCAGCAAGTGCTGGAAGCCGGAAGGCGCGGCATTTTCGGTCGTCGCCGTCGTCGGCCGCGACAATCTGTCGGTCACCGCGAACGGCAACAAGCTCAAGGTCGTGGACCCGGCCGCGGTGATCCAGCGCCACGCCTGCTCTGCCTGCGGCGTCCACTTGTACGGCCGCATTGAGAACAAGGGCCACCCGTTCTACGGCTTCGACTTCGTGCACCCCGAGTTGTCGAAGGACAAGGGCTGGGCCGCACCCGAATTTGCGGCCTTCGTGTCCTCGATCATCGAGACCGGCGCCGCCAAGCCGGGAGACATGGGCGCCGTACGCGCACGCCTGAGGGAACTGAAGCTCGAACCGTACGATTGCCTGTCCCCCGCATTGATGGACGCGATCGCCACCCATACCGCCAAGGCGAAGGGCGTCCTGGCTGCCTGAAACGAAAGAGGTTCTGCCATGAGCAAGATCGTTTGCGTCCTGTATGACGACCCAGTCACGGGTTACCCGAAGAAATACGCGCGCGATGACGTGCCGCGGCTGACGCACTACCCGGGCGGCCAGACCATGCCGTCACCGCAGGCGATCGACTTCAAGCCGGGCGCGCTGCTCGGCAGTGTTTCCGGCGAACTGGGGCTCAGGAAGTTCCTCGAATCGCGCGGTCACAAGCTGGTCGTGACCTCGGACAAGGACGGGCCGAACAGCCGCCTCGCGAAGGAAATCACGGATGCCGAGATCCTCATTTCGCAGCCGTTCTGGCCGGCCTATGCGACGCGCGAGCTGATCGCGAGCGCGCCGAAGCTGAAGCTGATCGTGACGGCAGGCATCGGCTCCGACCACACCGACCTGCAGGCGGCGATGGACCGCGGGATCACTGTCGCTGAGGTGACGTATTGCAACAGCATCAGCGTGTCCGAACACGTCGTGATGATGATCCTGTCGCTGGTACGCAACTACATTCCGTCGCACGAGTGGGTGACGGCAAAAGGCGGCTGGAACATCGCGGACTGCGTGCAGCGCTCCTACGACGTCGAGGGCATGAACGTCGGCACGGTCGCCTCGGGCCGAATCGGCCTCGCCGTGCTGCGCCGCATGAAGCCGTTCGACGTCAAGCTGCATTACATGGACCGCCACCGGTTGCCGGAATCGGTCGAGCAGGAGCTCGGGCTTACCTACCACGCGACGGTGGAATCGATGGTCCGCGTGTGCGACGTGGTCACGATCAACTGTCCGCTGCACCCGGAAACCGAGGGAATGTTCAACGACGCGCTGATCGCCAAGATGAAGCGCGGCGCCTATATCGTGAATACGGCCCGCGGCAAGATCTGCGACCGCGACGCGATTGTGCGCGCGCTCAAGAGCGGGCAGCTCGCGGGCTATGCGGGAGACGTCTGGTTCCCGCAGCCGCCGCCGAAGAACCACCCGTGGCGCACGATGCCGAACGAGGGCATGACGCCGCACATCTCCGGTTCCTCGCTGTCGGCCCAGGCCCGCTATGCAGCCGGTGTGCGTGAGATCCTCGAGTGCTATTTTGAAAAGCGCACGATTCGCAGCGAGTACCTGATCGTGGACCGCGGCCAGCTCGCGGGCACCGGCAAGCACTCGTACAGCGCCGGCAACGCGACGCGCGGGTCCGAGGAGGCCGCCAAGTTCAAGGCGGCTGCGAAGGACGCGACGCCGGCGAAGGCGGCGAAGCCCGCCAAGAAGGCGAAGTCGCGCCCGAAAGCGAAGGCCACGGCGAAGAAGAAAAAGTGATTCGCCTGCGGCGACGGCGGGGCGGATGACCGCCGCGCCCGAAGTCCTGAGCCGCCACCGTTCGTTCGGCGGCGTCGTCGGTTTCTACCGCCACGACGCCGCCGCAACGGCTTCGACGATGAAGTTCTCCGTGTTCCTGCCGCCGCAGGCGGAGCGGCGCAACGTGCCGGCGCTGTGGTACCTCGCCGGACTCACCTGCACCGAAGAGACGTTCATGATCAAGGCCGGCGCGCAGCGCGTCGCCGCGGAACTCGGCCTCGCGCTCATCGCGCCGGACACGAGCCCGCGCGGCGTGCCGCTGCCGGGCGACAGCGATAACTGGGACTTCGGCGTCGCCGCAGGTTTCTACGTGGATGCGACCGAGGAACCCTGGTCGCGCCACTACCGCATGTACAGCTGGATTACGCAGGAGCTCGCGGCGCTCGTCGAGGAGCATTTTGCAGTGGATCCGCGCCGGCAGGGGATCTTCGGGCACTCGATGGGCGGCCACGGCGCCCTGACGCTCGGCCTGCGCCATCCGGATCGCTATCGTTCCATTTCCGCATTCGCGCCGATCGCTGCGCCGATGCATTGCCCCTGGGGCCAGAAAGCGTTCAGCGGCTACCTGGGGCCGGACCGCGAAACTTGGCGCGCGCACGATGCCTGCGAACTCATCCGCGCGCTCCCCGACGCAACCGGCCGGCCGCCGCTACTCGTGGACCAGGGCCTCGCCGATCCATTCCTCGAACAGCAGTTGATGCCGGATCGCCTGGAACAGGCCTGCAAGGACACGGGCTATCCGCTGACACTCCGGCGCCAGGCCGGGTACGACCACGGCTATTACTTCATCTCGACCTTCATCGAAGATCACCTGCGTCATCACGCGCGGGCTCTGCTCGGCTGACGTGCTGGCGCGGGATCAGAGCTCGCGCGGCTCGACGCCTGGCGCGAACCGGCGGTGCGACTCGTCCGCGAGCGCAGCAGCGACGTCCGGAAGCGGCCGATAGCGATCGACGAACTCCGCGGGCATGCGCTTCGGCCGCCCGCTGTCGAGATCCGCGCAGACGTAGTGGATCAGGCCCCGCAACAGCGTGCGTCCGTCTGCGGGCCGGCGGATCTGGAAACGCCGGTCCACACGCAGCCTCGCATCCTCAAACACAAGCCAGGTGCCGACCTCGAGGCGATCGCCGTCGTGGGCCGGCGCCTGGTAATTCAGCTGGCTCCGCCATACGACCATGCCGCGCCGGTTCCTGACGCACTGTTCCGCCGTCACGCCGAGCGCGGCGGAATGCGTCCAGGCCGTTTCGTCGAGCCAGCGAAGGTAGACCGAGTTGTTGACGTGGCCGTAGGCGTCGATGTCCGCAGGCTTGGCCGACACCGGATGAATGAAGGGCGAGGGCAGGTCCCAGTCGCCGGTCACCGGTACAGGATCCGCAACAGTGCGCGGAAACGGCGGCCATAGGGCGGCATCAGGAATCGCGATCCGCTGAAGCGCCCGTCGTAATAGACGGGCTTCAGCTTGCTGAACGTGTCGAAGCCGGCCTGGCCGTGGTAGTGCCCCATGCCGCTCGGGCCGACGCCGCCAAAGGGCAGGTCTTCCTGCACCACGTGGAACGCCGTGTTGTTGACCGTCACGCCCCCCGACATCGTACGTGCGAGCACTGCGTCCAGCCCCGCGTCTTCGGCACCGAAGTAATAGAGTGCGAGCGGACGCGGCCGTGCATTCACAAAGGCGATGGCTTCGTCGATCGAGCCGTAAGGAAGGACCGGCAGCAGCGGCCCGAAGATTTCCTCCTGCATCACGCGCATGCCGTCGCCGACGCCGGTGAGCGCCACCGGCGAGAGGCGGCGGCGCTCGGCATCGGTCGGTTCGGTGTGCAGCGGATGCACGGTCGCGCCCTGCGCGTTCGCATCCTCGACCAGCGCCGCGAGCCGGCGGAACTGGCGCTCGTTGATAATGGATGTGTATTGCGGATTGGTCGCGAGCGTCGGGTAGAACGACAGCGTCGCCGCGCGGCAGGCGTCGATGAATCGCCCGACGAGCGGTTCCGGCACCAGCGCGTAGTCGGGTGCGACGCAGGTCTGGCCGGCATTCATCAGCTTGCCGTACATCAAGCGCCGCGCCGTTTCATCGAGGTTGAAACCGGCGGTCACGATCGCTGGCGATTTGCCACCCAATTCGAGCGTCACGGGGGTCAGGTTCGCGCTCGCGGCTTTCATCACGTCGCGGCCGACCTGGGTCGATCCGGTGAACAGCAGGTGATCAAAGGGCAGCGCCGCGAAGGCTTTCGCGACCGCCGTGTCGCCATTCACCGCGACGACCTCATCGGCCGAAAAACTGCGTGCCACCAGGGTCTCGAACAGCGCGCCGAAGCGCGGCGTGTGTTCCGACATCTTGATCATCGCGCGATTGCCCGCGGCGAGTACGGCAGCAAGCGGCGACACCGCGAGATACAGCGGATAATTCCAGGGCACGATGATGCCGACCGCGCCGAGCGGCTGGCGCATGAGGCGCGCGCGACCCGGAAGGCTCCACCAGGCGACGCTGCGGCGCTCGGTGCGCATCCAGCGGCGCAGGTGCTTGCGCGCATGCTGTACCGCTTCCTGGCTCGTGAACTGCTCGAGCAGGAGCGTTTCCTCGCTCGCGCGCTGGCCGAAGTCGGCGCTGATGGCATCGCGGATGCCCTCCGCGTTGTCGCGCAGCATGCGCCGCAGCCGGTCGAGCCGGTCGCGGCGGATCGCGAGCGGCGGATTCGGGTCCGCATCGAAGCTGCGCCGTTGCAGCGCCAGCGCCTGCGTCAATTGCGCCGGATGGGTGGTCAGCCGGGCCGGGTCGTATGCCGTGGCCATCGAGGGTATTTTAAGCGGATAATCGCGCCTCGTGCCGTCGCCACGCGCGTGGCCCAAGGGGGAACAGGTGAAGATCGGCTGTCCGAAGGAAATCAAGGTCCATGAGTACCGCGTCGGCCTGGTGCCGGCGGGCGTACGCGAATTGACGTCGGCGGGCCATGAAGTCGTCGTGGAAACCGGTGCCGGGGCCGGCATCGGCATCGTCGACGACGCCTACCGTTCGGCCGGCGCAACGGTACTGCCGGACGCGAAATCCGTATTCTCGGCCGTCGAAATGATCGTGAAGGTGAAGGAGCCGCAGTTGCCGGAGTGCGCAATGCTGCGCAAGGGACAGGTGCTCTTTACCTACCTGCACCTCGCCGCCGATGCCGAACAGGCCAAGGCGCTGGCGAAGTCGGGTGTCACCGCGATTGCCTATGAAACGGTCACCGTGCCCGATCGCTCGCTGCCGTTGCTGACGCCCATGAGCGAGGTCGCCGGCCGTATGTCGATCCAGGTCGGCGCGACCGCATTGCAGAAGGCGAACGGCGGTTTCGGCGTGTTGCTCGGCGGTGTGCCGGGCGTCGCGCCCGCGCGCGTCGTGATCCTGGGTGGCGGCGTCGCCGGCACCAATGCGACCCAGATGGCGGTCGGCCTCGGCGCACAGGTCACGGTCGTGGACCGGTCGCTGCGCCGCCTGCGCGAACTCGATGCGCAGTTCGGCAGCCAGATCGAAACCGCGTATTCGACGATCGAAGCGGTCGAGCGCCTGGTGATCCAGGCGGAGCTCGTGATCGGCGCGGTGCTGGTGACCGGCGCCGCCGCGCCGAAGCTCGTCACCCGCGACATGGTGCGCCGGATGCAGAAGGGCGCCGTGCTCGTGGACATCTCGATCGACCAGGGCGGCTGCTTCGAAACCAGCAAGCCGACTACGCATGCCGACCAGACCTATGTCGTCGACGGCGTCGTGCACTCCTGCGTGACGAACTTGCCGGGCGCGGTGCCGCGCACCTCCACCTTCGCGCTGACCAATGCGACGCTGCCCTACGTGCGCGCACTCGCGGACCATGGCTGGCGCAAGGCGCTGGCGCGTGATGCGGGTATTGCGGCGGGGCTCAACGTCCACGAGGGTGCGATCACGCACGAGGCCGTCGCGCGCGACCTCGGCCTGGAATTCAAACCCGTCGCAGTCTGAACAAAGGGGGGCACATCCCTTTGCCGCGCCGGCCGCTGCCGGGTAGAAAAAGGTGACGCAAACCTTTTCCGGTAAATTGTGTCCGTCACTACTTTTCGGAAAAGGTTTGCGTCACCTTTTTTAGAAGCCTGCGTCGGGGATCGTGAGCGCGGTGTCGTCGAGCGATCGCAAGAGCGCGAGAGTGGGCGCGATGCGCGGCAATTCGTAGCGGTGGAAATACCGGCAGGCGGCGAGCTTGCCCCGGTAGAAGTCGCGCGCATCGGCATCGGCTGTTGCCAGCGCGGTGTCGGCCGCAAGCGCCAGGTCGAGCCAGCGCCAGGCGACGACCACATGTCCCAGGCTGTCTAGATAGAGCGTGGCATTCGCGAGCGCGCGTTCCGGTTCGGCGGGCATCGCGGCGAGCAGTGCCCGCGTCGTCGCCCCGATGTCCTCGATCGCGCGGCCAAGTGCGGCCGCGTCTTCGGCGAGCGCCGCCCGGGCGGCAGCCGCGGTGATGGACGCCGCCATGCGCGCAAACAGATCCTTGAGCGCCGCGCCGCCCTGCAGCGGCACCTTGCGCCCGAGCAGATCGAGGCCGTGGATGCCGTGCGTGCCTTCGTGGATATGGTTGAGCCGGTTGTCGCGGTACAGCCGCTCGACCGGAAATTCGCGCGTATAGCCATACCCGCCGTGCACCTGGATCGCCAGCTTGTTGGCCTCGAGGCAATATTCCGAGGGCCAGGATTTCGCAATCGGCGTCAGGAGTTCGAGCAGGGCGTTCAGGCGCGCGCGCTCGGCATCGTCCGCCGCGCAACGTTCGAGGTCGGAGAGCCAGGCGCAGTACAGCACGAGCGCCAGTCCTCCCTCGACCCAGGATTTCTGCGCGAGCAGCATCCGTCGCACGTCGCCGTGGCTCAGGATCGGCACGGGCGGGGAGGTGGGATCCTTGGCGGTGAGCGGCCGGCCCTGCGGGCGCTCGCGCGCATATGCCAGCGCCTCCTGGTACGCGGCGTAACCAAGCGCGACCGCGTTTGTGCCGACGCCGATGCGCGCCGAGTTCATCATCTGGAACATGTAGCCGAGCCCGCGATGCTCTTCGCCGAGCAGCTCCGCGCGGCAATCGCCCCGCTCGCCAAACGAGAGCACGGCGTTCGTCGTGCCGCGCCAACCCATCTTGTGATTGAGTCCCGCAAGGCGGACGTCGTTCGGCAGGCCGACGCGCCCGGTGTCATCGACGCGGTCGCGCGGCACGGCGAAGAGCGAAATGCCGCGCACGCCCGGCGGGCCGCCCGGCACTTTCGCGAGCACCAGGTGCACGATCGTTTCGGCGAGCTCGTGATCCCCGCCGGAAATCCACATCTTGCTGCCGGTGAGCCGATAGCTGCCGTCGGGTTGCCGCACCGCCTGGCAACGGATATCGGTGAGCGACGAACCCGCGTGGGGCTCTGACAGGCACATCGTGCCGGTAAAGCGGCCGGCAATCATCGGCCGCGCGAGGCGCCGGCGCAGGTCTGGGCTGCCGAAACTGACGATCAGGTTCGCGGCGCCCGCCGTCAGGGCCGCATAGGAATGAAACGCGACGTTCGCGCTCGAGAACACCGCGGTCGCCGCTTTCGAGACCAGCATGGGCAACTGCAGGCCGCCATCCTCGGCGTCGAAGGTCGCCGCGGTGAACGAGGCGTCGTTGTAGGCCGCGAGCGCCGCCTTCGTTTCGGGAATCGTCCAGGCCCGCCCGTCCACGATGCGCGGCTCGTTCGTATCGCTTGCCGCCGCGAACGGCGCGAACCGCTCCTCGGCGATGCGGTATGCCGCATCGATGACGCCGTCGAAGACCGCGCGGTCATGTTCGGCGTAGCGCGGCAGGCGGCAGAGCGATGCGGCATCGAGCACGTCGAACAACTGGAACTCGAGATCGCGGCGCGGGATCAGCATGCGCAATTGTAAGTGCTAGGATGCCGAGCGGACGAATCAGGTCTCATCCTCAAGAGGGGACAGTCCCCAAAGGGATGCGACCCCTTTTACAGAGGAACAGCAGTGGCGGGCGACAGTTTCGACCTGGCCGGCCTTGTCGCCCGGGTCACGGGCGCGAGCCGGGGCATCGGCCGCGCGATCGCGCAGAAGCTCGCGGCCCACGGCGCCGTCATCGTCGCCGCCAGCCGCAAGCTCGAGGGCTGCGAAGCCGTCGCCGCCGAGATCCGCGCCGCGGGCGGGGAAGCCAGCGCGCTCGCCTGCCACGTCGGTGATCCGGAGCAGATCTCGTCCGCAATGCGCGAGATCGATAGCCGCCATGGCCGGCTCGACATACTCGTCAACAATGCCGCGACCAATCCGTACTTCGGTCCGTCGCTCGACATGACGCTCGAGGCCTACCAGAAGACCGTGGACGTGAACCTCCGCGGCTATTTCTGGGCCTCGGTCGAAGCGGCGCGCCGGATGATCGCGCGCGGCAAGGGCGCGATCGTCAATGTCGCTTCCGTCAATGCCGTGCGGCCGATGGACGGCCAGGCCGTGTATTCGATGACCAAGGCCGCCATCGTCAACATGACCCAGGGACTCGCAAAAGAATGGGCGCGCCAGGGCGTGCGCGTGAATGCGCTCGTGCCCGGGATTGTCGAGACGCGTTTCGCCGCCGCGATCCACCAGGACGAGAAGCGGCGCGCGCTCATGGAAAGGCTCGTGCCGATGGGCCGCATCGCGCAGCCCGAAGAGATGGCGGGTGCGGTCCTCTATCTCGTTTCGGATGCCGCGTCCTATACGACGGGCAGCTGCCTG
>JANNKZ010000418.1:0-2196 GCA_031396515.1 Gammaproteobacteria bacterium | reverse complement strand
GGCCGAACCCGATGTCGGAATCGCCGCGCGCGCGCTCGCGGGCGCCTCGCGCCTCACACGCATCCCTCTGGAATAACTGGAAAAAATCGGGTTGCGGCACGCTTGGCCGTCCCTTACGATGCGCGGGCCGTGAGCCCGCGTTCCGCGGGTCGCATTCTGGGAGTCCCGGTGGGAAACGCCATGCGGAAGACGATGCTGCCGGCCGTTGCCGGCGCCCTCGCAGCCCTCGCCGCCATGCCCGCCCGCGCGGACTGGGACCTGCTCAACATGCCGGTCGGTGCGAGCGAGCTGTCGCGCGAAATCTACGACATGCACATGATCATGGTGTGGATCTGCCTGATCATTGCCGTCGTCACCTTCGGCGCGATGATCTTCGCGATGGTCCGCTTCCGGAAGTCGAAGGGCGCAGTCGCCGACCAGAAGCTGCTGCACAACGCCCGCCTCGAGGCCGCCTGGACCATCATCCCGACGCTGATCCTGATCGGCATGGCGCTGCCCTCGGTCGAGAAGCTGGTCAAGATCGAGGACACCTCGGGTTCCGGACTCACCATCAAGATCACCGGCTACCAGTGGCAGTGGCATTACGAGTATCTCGGCAGCGGTGTGTCTTTCTACAGCCGGCTCGCGCGCACCAGCGACCTCGCCCGCCAGAAGGGCTCGGGCATCGACCCGAACACGGTCGAGAATTACCTGCTCGAAGTGGACAAGCCGCTGGTTGTCCCGACCGGCACCAAGATCCGCATCCTGCTGACCGCGAATGACGTGATCCACGCCTGGTGGGTGCCGGACTTCGGCATGAAGCGCGACGCGATCCCGGGATTCATCAACGAGATGTGGATCTCGGTGGATGAGGACAAACCCGGCACCTATCGCGGGCAGTGCGCCGAGCTCTGCGGCGCCGACCACGGCTTCATGCCGATCGTCGTGATCGCGAAGCCGAAAGCCGAATTCGACGCCTGGCTCGAACAACAGAAGCCCGCCGCGACCGCCGTCGCTGCGGCCGTCACGGAGTGATGCAGATGGCCGACCACGGACACGGGCCGCCGAAAGGCATCGCACGCTGGATCACGACGACGAACCACAAGGACATCGGCACGATGTACCTCGTGTTTTCGCTGGTGATGTTCCTGATCGGCGGCGTGATGGCGCTCGTGATCCGCAGCGAGTTGTTCCAGCCCGGGCTGCAGTTTGTCGACCCGGCGTTCTTCAACCAGATGACCACTATGCATGCGCTGATCATGGTGTTCGGCGCGGTGATGCCGGCGACCGTCGGGCTCGCGAACTGGATGATCCCGATGCAGATCGGCGCCGCCGACATGGCGCTGCCGCGCATGAACCTGTTCAGCTTCTGGCTGCTCGCGTTCGCGTTCCTGCTGCTGCTGTCCACGCTCCTGATGCCGGGCGGCGCGCCCGCCTCGGGCTGGACGCTCTACCCGCCGTTGGTGCTGCAATCGGGCGAGGCTTTCCCGATGGCGGTGTTCGCGATCCACCTGATGGGCGCCTCGTCCATCATGGGTGCGATCAACGTGATCGTGACGATCGTCAACATGCGCGCACCCGGCATGACGCTCCTCAAGATGCCGCTCTTCTCCTGGTCCTGGCTGATCACGGCGTACCTGCTGATCGCGGTGATGCCGGTGTTCGCGGGCGGCGTGACGATGCTGCTGACGGATTACTACTTCCAGACCAGCTTCTTCAACGCGGCGGGCGGCGGCGACCCGGTGCTGTTCCAGCACGTGTTCTGGTTCTTCGGGCATCCCGAGGTCTACATCATGATCCTGCCGGCGTTCGGGATCGTGTCGGAGATCATCCCGACGTTCTCGCGAAAGCCGATCTTCGGTTACGAGGCGATGGTGTATGCGATCGCGTCGATCGCCTTCCTGTCGTTCATTGTCTGGGCGCACCACATGTTCACGGTCGGCATGCCGCTTGCCGGACAGCTCTTCTTCACGCTGTCCACGATGCTGATCGCGGTTCCGACCGGCGTGAAGATCTTCAACTGGACCGCGACGATGTGGCGCGGCTCGATCACCTATGAGCCGCCGATGTTGTTCGCGCTTGCGTTCCTGTTCCTGTTCACGATCGGCGGCTTCTCGGGCCTGATGCTCGCGATCGTGCCGGCGGACTTCCAGTATCACGACACCTACTTCGTGGTCGCGCACTTCCACTACGTGCTGGTGCCGGGCTCGGTGTTTG
>JANNKZ010000403.1:0-3712 GCA_031396515.1 Gammaproteobacteria bacterium | reverse complement strand
TCCCTGCGCGTGATCGGTGATGCCGACTTCCACGCTGCCGTCCGGCAGCGCGCGCACCCATTCGTGGCTTTTCGTGTATCGCAGATCGGCGGGAATGTCGCTCATGAGGTTCTCCGTCTCAAAGGTCGATCAGGCACTTGCCGTTGCGCACGAACGGCGGCTTCACGATGCGTGCGGCGAGGCGCTTGCCGCGAATGTCGACTTCGACCGTCCCCGCCGCCGCCGCGGGCAGGCGCGCGAGGCCGATCGAGCGCTCGAGGGTCGGCGAGAACGTGCCGCTGGTCATTTCGCCCGCGCCCGCGCTGCCCGCGTATACGGCCTGGTGCGAACGCAGCACGCCGCGGTCCTCGAGCAGCAGGCCGACCAGCTTGCGGGCCGGGCCCGCCGCGCGCTCGGCGACGAGCGCTTCCTTGCCGATGAAATCGCGGTTGCCGTCGAGCACGACGGTCCAGGCGAGGCCGGACACCAGCGGCGATACGGACTCGTCCATGTCGCTGCCGTAGAGGTTCATGCCGGCTTCGAGCCGGAGCGTGTCGCGCGCGCCGAGCCCGCAGGGCGCGACGCCTGCCGACTTCAGCGTCTGCCAGGCAGCGACCGCTTCCTCGGCCGGCAGCGCGATCTCGTAGCCGTCCTCGCCCGTGTAGCCCGTGCGCGAGACGAACCATTCGTCGCAAGCCACGCCGAAGAAACTGCCGAGCTCCGAAGCCCTGGCGCGGTGGGCGTCCGGGAACACGGCCGCCGCGATGGCGCGCGCGTTCGGACCCTGCACGGCGATCATCGCGAGATCACGGCGCGGCACGACGGCGACGCCGACCGGCTTGGCGTGCTCCTTGATCCAGGCCAGGTCCTTGTCCGCCGTGCCGGCATTGACGACCAGGCGGAACCAGCGCTCGTCGAGATAGAACGCGAGCAGGTCGTCGATCACCCCGCCGTCGGGGCGCAGCATGCAGGTGTAGAGCGCCTTGCCGGGCGCCGTGAGGCGGCCGACGTCGTTGGCGAGCAGTCGCAGCAGCAGCGCGCGCGCGCCCGCGCCGCGCAGGTCCACGGTGCACATGTGGGAGACGTCGAACATGCCGGCGTCGCGGCGCACGGCATGGTGTTCCTCGATCTGCGAGCCGTAGCCGACCGGCATGTCCCAGCCGCCGAAGTCGACCATGCGCGCGCCGTCCGCGAGATGCTGGTCGTAAAGCGCTGTTCGTCTTCCCATATCGGCGGTTCCCATAGCCAGGTCCGCCCCTCTGTCGGTGGGCCCAAAATGGACCGCTCTCCAGAGTTCGCCAGAACCTGCCGTTCGGGTGCCTGAGCGTTTCCGGGCGGGTTGCGCCTTCGGCGCCGCGCGTGCGCGGACTCTCCGGCAGGTTCGATCGCGACCGCCGGATTCTAGCGGAAAGCGCCCGGGTCCACAGGGTATCATCGCGCTCCAACCCGCCCTGGCACCGGAGATTGGCCCATGTCCCGCTCGTGGCTGGCATTGCTGACGCTGATCGGCGCCATCACTCTCGCCCCCTCGCTCGCGGCGGCCGACGCCTCCTCCGGCTTGAAGGCACTGTTCGAACGCGAGTGGGAACGCGACCTGCGCGACAACCCGCTGCTCGCAACCTACCGCGGCGACACACGCTACGACGAGCAGTGGCCGGACATCTCGCCCGCCGCGCAGGCGGCGCGCAATGCCGCCGATGCCCGCGTGCTGGAGGATCTCGCGAAGATTCCGCGCGACCAGCTCATCGCAGCGGAGCAACTCGACTACGACCTGTTCCGGTACGAATACGAGGACCGCAAGGCGGCCGCCGCCTTCCACCCCGAGTACTACGAGATCCGCGCCCGCGACGGGCCGCAGGGTCTCAACGAGACCGCCGAGCTGATGCCGTTCCAGACCGTCGCGAACTACGAGACCTGGCTCAAGCGGCTCTCGGCTTTGCCCGGCTACCTCGAGCAGTACGCTGAGCAGCTGAAGCGCGCCGCGGCGGCGAAGCACACGCAGCCGCGCGTGATCATGGATCGCGTGCTGCCGCAGCTGCAGGCCCAGACGCCGGACGATCCGGAAAAGAGTCCATTCTTCGGACAGTTCAAGCACTATCCGGACGCGATCCCGGCCGCCGAGCGCGAGCGGCTCTCCGCCGCCGCGCGCAAGGTCATTTCGGAGTCGGTGATCTCGGCCTATCGGCGTTTCACGAAGGTGTTCCAGGAGGATTACCTGCCCGCCTGTCGCGAAACGGTCGGCGTCTGGGACACGCCGGACGGCCGCGCTTTCTATGCGAACCGCGCGCGCACTCACACGACGACGTCACTGACGCCCGAGCAGATCCACCAGATCGGTCTCGCGGAAGTGGCGCGCAATCGCGCCGAGATGCAGACGGTCATGGACGAGGTCGGTTTCAAGGGCGAGCTCACGGACTTTTTTGAGCACCTGCGCACCGACCCGCAGTTCTATTACCAGACGCCGGACGAGCTGTTCCGCGCCTACGCCTTCATCACGAAGGTGATCGACCCGGAACTGCCGAAGCATTTCGGCAAGCTCTACCGCACGCCGTTCGGGCTGCGCGCGATCCCGGAGAGCAGCGCGCCGACCACGACCACCGCGTATTACCAGGGCCCTTCGATCGACGGCAAGCGCCCTGGCTATTACTACGTCAATCTCTACAAGCCCGAGGTGCGGCCAAAGTACGAGATGGAAGTGCTGACGGTGCACGAAGCCGCGCCAGGCCATCACCTCCAGATCGCGCTTGCCCAGGAGCAGACCGACCTCGCGAAATTCCGCCGCTTCGCCGGCCCGACGGCCTACGTCGAGGGCTGGGCGCTTTAGTCCGAGCGGCTCGGCTACGACCTCGGCCTCTATAAGGATCCGTACTCGCGCTTCGGCCAGCTCACCTACGACCAGTGGCGCGCGGTGCGCCTGGTCGTGGACACGGGCATGCATCACATGGGCTGGACGCGCCAGCAGGCGATCGACTACTTCATGGCGAACGCGGCGAAGACCGAGACCGACATCGTCAACGAGATCGACCGCTACATCGCCTGGCCGGGTCAGGCGCTCGGCTACAAGATCGGCCAGCTCAAGATCCTGGAGCTGCGCGAGCGCGCCCAGACCGCACTCGGCGATCGCTTCGACATCCGCGCCTTCCACGACACGATCCTCGCGACCGGCGCCGTTCCGCTCGAGATCCTCGAGCAGACGGTGGACGCGTGGATCGGAGCCCAGCGGCAGCCGTGATCGGCTCGCGCCGCGTCGCGGTCGCGGTACAGATCGGCGCCGTCACGGTCGGCGGCGGCGCGCCAGTCGTCGTGCAGTCGATGACCAACACGGACACGGCGGACGTCGCGGCGACGGTCCGCCAGGTTCGCGAACTCGCGGAAGCGGGCTCCGAACTCGTGCGCGTGACCGTCAACACCGACGAGGCTGCTGCGGCAGTGCCGCACATCCGTGACGCGTTGCTCGCGCAGGATTGTGACGTGCCGATCATCGGCGATTTCCATTTCAACGGACACAAGCTGCTCGCTGCGCACCCGGCCTGCGCCGAGGCGCTCGCCAAGTACCGCATCAACCCGGGCAACGTGGGCCGCGGCAGCAAGCGCGACCCGCAGTTCGCGGCGATGATCGAGACCGCCTGCCGGCACGCCAAGCCGGTGCGCATCGGCGTCAACTGGGGCAGCCTCGACCAGGAGCTGCTCACCCGCCTGATGGACGAGAATGCGGCGTCGGCGGCGCCGAAGG
>JANNKZ010000389.1:0-3989 GCA_031396515.1 Gammaproteobacteria bacterium | reverse complement strand
GGGTCCGCTACCTGGACGCGGGCGAGATCACGATGGACGGCGAAGCGGGAGCGCCCGGCCGCGTGCGTGCCGACTATCAGCCGTGGTCAGCAACGCTTGGAATCGGCTGGCGGTTCTGAGGCCGCGACCGACGGGCAACGTTGCCGGCCTTGCGGAACCTTCTTAGAATCTGCGCCGGCACAGCGGGTGTAGTTCAATGGTAGAACTGCAGCTTCCCAAGCTGCTAACGTGGGTTCGATTCCCATCACCCGCTCCAACATGACCAGCCAACGGGATTCCCTCTTCGCGGCGGCGCGCGAGACCAGCGCGAAAGCGCACGCGCCGTATTCCGGCGTCCACGTCGGGGCCGCGATCCGCGCGGCGAGCGGCGCGCTCTATCGCGGCTGCAATGTCGAGAACGCGGCCTATCCGCTCGGCAACTGCGCCGAGGCGAGCGCGATCGCGGCCGGCGTCGAGGCCGAAGGCCAGGCGTTTCGCATCGCGGAGACTGCGGTCTGGGCGACCGGTCCGGACGGTCGGCCGCTCGCAGCCTCGCCCTGCGGTGGATGCCGCCAGCGCATCCGCGAATTCGCGGTGGACGGCGCGGTGATGGTGCATTTCCCGTCCGAGGGCGGCGCGGTCCGCACGGCGACGCTCGACGAACTCCTGCCACACGCCTTCACGTTACCCGCCACGCGCCGCGCGGAGTAATCTGGGGCCCGGCAGGGGGTGTGGGGCCATGAAGGCGTCGAACGGCTGGCTTCCGCAGGAAGCGATCCGCATCAAGCGTGACGGCGGCGCGCTCGACGGCGACGACCTGAGGCAGCTCGTCGCCGGCATCGCCGACGGCACGATCGGCGACGGCCAGGTCGCCGCGTTCGCGATGGCGGTGTTTTTCCGCGGCATGTCGCCGACCGAATGCGCGGCGTTCACGCTCGCAATGCGCGACTCGGGCGAGGTCTTCAACTGGTCGCGGTCCGAGGCGCCGGGCCCGGTGCTCGACAAACACTCGACCGGCGGCGTCGGCGACCTCGTGTCACTGGCACTCGGCCCGATGCTCGCCGCCTGCGGCGCCTGGGTGCCGATGATTGTCGGCCGCGGCCTGGCGCACACCGGCGGCACGCTCGACAAGCTCGAATCGATTCCCGGTTACCAGTCGCGGCCGGCGCCCGAACGCGTGCGTCGCGCGCTGAAGGACGCGGGCGTCGCGATCGTCGGCGCCGGCGAGCGCATTGCGCCTGCCGACCGGCGGCTCTATGCCATCCGCGACGTGACCGCGACGGTCGACTGCATCCCGCTGATCGTCGCGTCCATCCTCTCGAAAAAGCTCTCCGCTGGCCTCGATGCGCTCGTGCTCGACGTCAAGAAAGGCGGCGGCGCGGTTCTGCCGGAACCCGCTCGCGGCCGCGACCTGGCGCGCGCGATCGTCGGCACGGCGGCGGAAGCGGGACTGCCGGTTGCTGCCTTCCTGACCGACATGAGCGAGCCGCTCGCGCGCTCGGCGGGCAATGCGCTCGAGTTGCGCGAGGCGATGACGATGCTGACGGGCGGCGCCACCGATCCGCGCCTGCTCGAAGTCACGCTCGCGCTCGGCGCTGCCGTGATGACGCTCGGCAAGCTGTCGGCGAACGAGCAGGCGGCGCGCGCCGCGCTCGCGAAGTCGCTCGCGGACGGCAGCGCGGCCGAGCGGTTCGCGCGCATGGTCGCGAGCCTCGGCGGGCCGGCGGACCTGATCGAGAATCCGGATGCGCATCTGGCGCGCGCGCCGGTCGTCGTGGACGTGCCATCGGCGCGCACGGGACGCGTGACGGCGATCGACACGCGCTCACTCGGCCTTGCGGTGGTCGCGCTCGGCGGCGGCCGCACGGATCCGGCGCAGGCGATCGATCCGGCGGTCGGTCTCGACCGTCTGATGGGATGCGGCATGAGAGTGACGGCGGGCGATGCGATCGCCCGCGTGCATGCGGCGAATCGCGAGGCGGCTGCGGCGGCCACGCGGGCAGTGATCTCGGCCTACGCGATCGGGGATGCTACGCCCGCAGCGCCCGCGCCCGCGGCACCCGCGCTGGTCGAACGCGTTACCTAGAAGCGCGACGCGGCTGGAAGCGGCGGGCCTGACCGTGGCGCGGCGGATGCGCCTGCCGCGCACGCGGCTTCGCCGGCGCCTGCGCCGGCCGTGCCGGCAGCGGTGCGTGATTCTGGCGCTCGAATGCCGGCGTCGGCGAGAACGGCACATCCTGGCGCATCGTCCGTTCGATGTCCCTCAGCAGCGACGCCTCTTCCTGCGACACCAGCGACACCGCGTGGCCGTCGTTGCCGGCGCGGGCGGTGCGGCCGATGCGGTGGACGTAGTCCTCGGGCACGTGCGGCATGTCG
The DNA here is from genome assembly GCA_031396515.1 of Gammaproteobacteria bacterium. Classification (GTDB taxonomy): domain Bacteria; phylum Pseudomonadota; class Gammaproteobacteria; order Steroidobacterales; family Steroidobacteraceae; genus SCUD01. The sequence continues at coordinate 1,634 of JANNKZ010000389.1, read as the reverse complement.
TAGTTCACGACCTGCGGCAGCTCGCGGATGTCGAGGCCGCGCGAGGCGACCTCGGTCGCGACCAGCGCCGTCAGCTTTCCCGCCTTGAAATCGGCGAGCGCTTTAGTGCGTGCGGCCTGGCTCTTGTTGCCATGGATCGCGGCCGAGCGGATGCCGGCCTGTTCGAGCTGCTGCGACAGGCGGTTGGCGCCGTGCTTGGTGCGCGTGAACACGAGTGCCTGGGTCCAGCGGCCCTCGCTGTCGACGCCGTTCTCGAAGAGGTGCACGAGCAGGTGGCGCTTGTCGTCCTTCGCGACGCGGAAGGCGACCTGGACGACGCGATCAACCGTGCTGTTCGGCGGCGTCACTTCGACCTGCACCGGCTTCACCAGGATGCGGGCGGCGAGCGCACGGATATCCGGCGTGTAGGTCGCCGAGAACATCAGGTTCTGGCGCTGCTGCGGCAGCATCCTGATGATGCGCTTGATGTCGTGGATGAAGCCCATGTCGAGCATACGGTCGGCTTCGTCGAGGACGAGGTGGCGGATGCCCGAGAGGTCGGCGAGACGGCGCTCGGCGAGGTCGAGCAGCCGGCCCGGCGTCGCGACCACGATGTCGCAACCGGCGCGCAGCGCCTCGATCTGCGGCACTTCGCCGACGCCCCCGAAGATCACGCGCGAGCGCAGCTTCTGGTTCGCACCGTAGACGCGGATGCTCTCCTGGATCTGCGCGGCGAGTTCTCGCGTCGGCGCCAGGATCAGCACGCGCGGGATTCGGCCCTGGGCCGCGCCGAGGAGCTGAAGCAGCGGCAGCACGAAGGCCGCCGTCTTGCCGGTGCCGGTCTGGGCGCCGGCCAGCAGGTCGCGCCCGGCGAGCACCGGGGGTATCGCCTGCGCCTGGATCGGCGTCGGCGTGTCGTAGCCATGGGCGGCCACGGCGGAAAGTAGCCCGGGGTCGAGCCCGAGGTCATTGAATTTCATGGTGTTTCTGGTGGTCCGGGAGGGGAAAAGGCGCGCGGACTATACAGGAACCGGGGCGCCCGCGCACGGCTGGGCGAAGTACCATAAGTCGAACGAATGGAGAGTCCTTCAATGCGCCACCTGACGTCCGCCTTCATTGCGACCCTGTGCCTCGCGCTAACCGGCTGCGGCTACAACTCGATCCAGACCCAGGACGAGGCCGTCAAGGCCGCCTGGTCCGAGGTCGTCAACCAGTACCAGCGGCGCGCCGACCTGATTCCGAACCTGGTGGCCACGGTGAAGGGGTTCGCGGCACAGGAACAAGCGGTGCTCATCGGGGTGACCGAAGCGCGCGCCCGCGCGACCTCCATCCAGGCGACACCGGAGCTGATCAACGATCCCGAAGCCCTGAAGAAATTCCAGGCAGCCCAGGGTGAGCTGACCGGCGCGCTGAAAAGCCTGCTCGTGGTCGTCGAGAAGTATCCGGACCTGAAATCCGACCAGAACTTCCGCGACCTGCAGGCGCAGCTCGAGGGCACCGAGAATCGCATCGCGGTGGCGCGCAACCGCTACATCGAGTCCGTGCAAATCTTCAATTCGACGATCCGGCGCTTCCCGGTCAATTTGACGGCAAAGATGTTCGGTCACGACGTGAAGGCGAATTTCACCGTCGAGAACGAAGCCGAGATCTCGCGC
>JANNKZ010000385.1:0-5955 GCA_031396515.1 Gammaproteobacteria bacterium | reverse complement strand
GACCATGAAGCGCCCACGTAGGGCAGCGGCGAGCGGACCAGGATGTCGCCGGCGAACAGGATGCGCTCGCGCGGCAGCCACACGGTCGTATCGTTCGGCGAATTGGCGGGGCCGCGATCCTCGATCTCGATCCGCACGCCGTCGAGATCGAGACTGATCCGGTCGTCGAAGAGCCGGGCCGGCACGACGATCTCGAGCGATTCCAGTTCCTGCAGTTCCTGCCGCCGTCGCGCGACGATGGACTCGCGCCGGGTGCGTTCGGCATCGCCGAAGGGGACGCCATCCGCGCCGGCTCCGAGTGCGAGTTCCGACTCGAGCGTCGCGAGGCTACCGCGCCGCGCCGAATCCGGCGCCGTCGACAGGCGCCGCCAGTACTGCTGGTTCAACTCGAGCCACCGCGCCGTGTTGCGCTCGGCGATCAGCGTCACGTCCGGAAAGGCCTCGCGGTATGCCACGGCGCCGTTGTTATGGTCGAAGTGCCAGTGCGTCGTGACGAGGAAGCGCACCGGCTTGTCAGTGATTCGCCGGATCAATGCAATGTCCGCGCGGGCGCGCGACGGCAGGTAGCAGGAGTCGATCACGAACACGCCGGACCGGCCGACGATCACGCCGGTGTTGCCGTGCGGCCATTCGTCGGTGGCGTCGTCGTGCTCGATCACGTAGATGCTCTCGGTGAGCCGCGTCACCCGCGCGCCGTCGTCGGCGAGGGAGAAATCCGCCGGTTGGGCGGCGAGGGTGCCCGCGGCGAACGCCAGGGACGCAGACGGAAGCCAAGCCAGCCAGCGATGCAGTCGTGCGTTCATGCATTCCTCCTGGAATCAGCCCCCGGGCGGTCGCCTTGACAGTCACCGGCGTGGTCCCGACAATCCCGCCTCCCCGGGGTACCTTCCCACCGCGTGGCTAGGTAGCTCAGCTGGTTAGAGCACGGGATTCATAACCCCGGGGTCGAGAGTTCGATTCTCTCCCTAGCCACCATCTATCCAATGAACAATCGACGAGACGACTGAATGCCGCGACCGGTGCAAGTGCGCCGGCCGCGGCCAGCCACTACGTTGACACGGTTGCCGCCCAAGGAGATCCGCATGTCCGTACTGTTCCGGAAGTTCGTGGCGCTCGGTTGCGCCGCCCTGTTCGCGTTCGCACTCGCCCTGCCGGCAACTGCCCAGGACGCGGCCGCGAAGCCCGCGACCGAGGACGCACGCCTGGCCGCCTTCTTCGAGGAGGTGTTCCAGCGCAACCTGAAAGACAGCCCGATCTTCCAGGCGCAACTCGGCATGAAGGGCCCCGACTACGGCAAGTGGGGCGACTTCTCCGACCAGGAGGCCAATCGCCAGAACGAATTGAACAAGGGCGACCTCGCGCGGCTCCGGTCCGAATTCAAATACGACGCGCTGTCGCCGGGCATGAAGGTCAGCTACCGGATCTTCGAGTTGCAGCAGCAGACCGCGGTCTCGATCTTCCCGTGGCGATTCCACAACTACGCGTTTTCGACGCAGCAGAATCCGGCGACGCAGTTCGCGACCTTCATGCAGAACATACATTCCGTAGGGACGGTCTCGGATGCGGAGGCCTATGTCTCCCGCCTGAATCTGCTCGAACCGACCGCCCGGCAAGTCATCGCCAATATCAATACGGCCGCGGAGCGCGGCATCGTCCCGACGTCCTTCTCGTTCGACCCGGTGCTGTCCGACGCCCGCGCGGTGCTGACCGGCGCACCCTTCGACGGCAGCGACACGGATTCGGCGCTGCTCGCGGATTTCCGCGGCAAGGTGGAAAAGCTCGAGAAAGCGACACCCGAGGAGAAGAAGCGCCTGCTCGGCCAGGGCATTGCCGCGATGAAAGGACCGGTAAAGAAGGGCGTCGAGGCGGTGATCGCGACGGTCGAGGGGCTCCGCGCCAAGTCGCCCGGCGCGAGTGGCGTCTGGAAATTGCCCGACGGCGAGAAGTACTACAAGTCGCAGATCGAGTTCTGGACCACTGAGCCCGATCTCACCGCGGACCAGGCCCACGACATCGGCCTCGCCGAAGTCGCGCGTATCCGCGGCGGAATGCAGGAAATCATGAAGAAGGTCGGTTTCCAGGGCGACCTGCCGGCTTTCTTCGACCACCTGCGCAAGGATCCGGCGAACTTCTTCCCGGACACGGACGCGGGCAAGCAGGCGTATCTCGACCAGTCCAAGGCCTACATCGACTCGATCTACGCCGACGTCGGCAATTACTTCAACGTGCTGCCGAAGGCGCCGCTCGAAGTTCGCCGCGTCGAGGAGTGGCGCGAAGAGACGGCGCCGATCGCCTTCTACAACCAGCCGACGCCCGACGGCAGCCGCCCGGGCATCTACTACGTCAACCTGAAGGACATGACGACGCGGCAGAAGCACGAAATGGAGACGGTTGCCTACCACGAGGGCGCGCCCGGTCACCATTTCCAGATCGCGATCCAGCAGGAACTCGAGGGCGTGCCGACCTTCCAGAAGTTCGCGTTCTTCGGCGCCTACATCGAGGGCTGGGGCCTCTACGCCGAACGCCTCGCGAAGGAGCAGGGCCGCTTCACCGACCCGATGCAGGACTTCGGCCGGCTCCAGAACGAGATGCTGCGCGCCTGCCGCCTGGTCGTGGACACCGGTTCGCATTCCAAGAAGTGGACGCGCGAGCAGATGATCGAATACATGCTGGCGAACAATCCAATGACAGTCGAGGACGCCACCAAGGAAACGGAGCGCTACATCGACAACCCGGGCCAGGCGCTGTCATACAAGATCGGCATGCTCAAGATCCTGGAGCTGCGCGAGAAGGCGAAGACCGCGCTCGGCGACCGCTTCGACATCCGCGACTTCCACGACGTCGTGCTGAAGAACGGCGCGGTGCCGCTGCCGATCCTCGAGGAACTGGTGGACGACTACATCGCCGCGAAGAAGGCGGCCTGAGCCGTGGGCGTCAGCGCGCCGGCCGCAGCCGCGGCACGGTCGCGCTGGCGCTGGCGCTGGCGTCCGTCAGGATCTCGCCCGCAGTCTCGGCAATGATTGCGAGACCCTCGTCGATAATCGCGTCCTCGGCCGTGATCGGCACCAGGATGCGGATCACGTTGCCGTAGACGCCGCAGGACAGCAGGATCAGGCCCAATTCGCGCGCCCGCGCGGTGAACCGCTTGGTCTGGTCCGCCGCCGGCCGCTTCGGGTCGCCGTTCTCGCAGAGTTCGAAGGCGATCATCGCGCCGAGGCGGCGCACTTCCGCGATGTCCGGGTGGCGCGCCGCGAGTCGCTCGAGCGCGGCGCCGATGCGATCGCCGACGCGGTCCGCGCGTTCGAAGATTTTTTCCTGTTCGAAGACGTCAAGCACCGCGAGCGCGGCCGCGCAGGCAACCGGATTGCCCGCATAGGTGCCGCCGAGCCCGCCGGGCCCGCAGGCGTCCATGACGTCCGCGCGGCCGACCACGGCCGACAGCGGGAAGCCGCCCGCGAGCGATTTCGCGAGCGTGTACAGGTCGGCAGAGACGCCGAAATGCTCCATCGCGAACATGCGGCCGGTGCGGCCGGCGCCGCTCTGGATCTCGTCCGCAACCAGCAGGATGCCGTGGCGGTCGCAGAGCTCGCGCAGCCGCGTCACGAATTCCTTCGGCGCGATGGTGAATCCGCCTTCGCCCTGAACCGGCTCGAACACGATCGCGGCCACGCGATCCGCCGCGACATCACACTTGAAGATCTGCGTCAGCGCGGCGAAGGAATCGTCCACCGATACGCCGTGCAACGCGTGCGGGAACGGCGCGTGATAGACCTCGGCCGGATAGGGACCGAAGCCGGCCTTGTACGGATCGACCTTGCCGGTCAGCGCAAGCGTCATCAGCGTGCGGCCGTGGAATGCGCCCGAAAAGGCGATCACGGCAGCCCGGCCGGTGGCGGCGCGCGCGATCTTGACCGCGTTCTCGACGGCCTCGGCGCCGGTCGTCATCAGTAGCGTCTTGTGTGCGCCGCCGCCCGGCGCGAGCCGGTTCAGCCGTTCGCAGAGCGCGACATAGGGTTCATAGCCAGTGACCTGGAAGCAGGTGTGGGTCACGCGCTCGAGCTGGGTGCGCACGGCTTCCATCACGCGGGGGTGACGATGGCCGGTGTTGAGGACGGCGATGCCGCCCGCGAAATCGATGTAGCGCTTGCCGTCGACATCCCACAGCAGCGCGTTTTCGGCGCGCTCGACAAAAACCGGGTGGGCCAAGGACACGCCGCGCGCGACTGCAGCCTGGCGGCGTGCCAGCAGGGATTCGTTGCTGCTCATGAGAACTAGTGTATCGAGTCCTCGTCGAGGTCGTCGTCCTCGGCGATTTCCTGCCAGGTCGTCGTCACGGCCTCGACGGCGCGCGTCGTGTCGGTATCCCTGACATCGGTGTAGCCGAATTCGTCCGGCTCGACGATATCGACCGGGCCGCTCCAGTCTTCCGGCTGCGCGGCGGATTCCACCGAGAGCGCGCGCCAGTCCTCGAGATCGAGTTCGTCGAGGTCGCCGTCGAATTCCTGGATCTCGACCGTGCCTGCCGATTCGTCGAGCGCAACCACCTGGAACAACTCGCCCTTGTCCCGGTGCGAGTACCAGTTGCCGACGACAGGCGGCAGACGATTGCTCACAAAATCATCCTACGCCCGAATGCCGGCCGGTGCCAGACGTTACAATTGATTTCTGCGCGCGGTCCGGCGCGGGTCCCGGGAGACGGCGATGACGACAATTTCAATCGTGGATTTCCGCCGCAATATGAAAGGCGAGGAATCGTCGCCTTCCGCCGACAAGGTCATCAAGGGCGAGCCCAAGACCATCGCCAAGAACTATTTCAGCGACCCGAGCGGGCAGTTTTTCGCGGGCACCTGGTCGAGCACCGTCGGCAAGTGGAAAATCGACTACACCGAGAGCGAGTTCTGCCACCTGCTCGAGGGCCGGGTCGTGATCACCTCGGCCGAGGGAAAACGCTGGCAATTCAACGCAGGCGACGCCTGGGTGATCCCGGCAGGCTTCAGCGGGACCTGGGAATCGGTCGAGCCCGCGCGCAAGCGCTACGCGATCTTCGAGGCCGCGAAGCCCGCGTGACGGGTTCCCGGGCGGTGAGTTACTCCCATTCCTTGGAGAAGGTCACGCCGACCGTGCGCGGACGCGACGGCCAGACCAGTTCGTTGAACAGGCCGTAGCCGAACTCGTTGTTTTCGTCCGCGTTCTCCCAGCCGCGCTCGAAGTATTCGGCGTCGAACGCATTCTCGACGAACAGCGTCAACGACCAGTCGTCGGCGCGGTAGCCGAGTCGGAAGTTGAACTCGTCCCAGCTGTCGACCTTGGCATCCTCGATGTTGTCCGGGCCGCCGAACATCTCGGCACGGTAGATGTGCTCGGTCGTGAAGACCATCTCGCCCGACAGTGCCGGCCGGCGATAGGTCACGATCGCCGAGGTGCTGACTTCCGGCGCGAATGGCAGGTTGTTGCCGTCGCAGGAGCCGCAGGCGCCGAGTTCGATGATTTCGTCCGCGTCCGTGATCTCGGTGTCGAGCAGCGACAGGCCGAACATGACGTCCCAATGCGCGCTCGGCACCCAGCGCAGGTCCGCTTCGAGGCCCTGGCCGCGCGCCTCGCCGACGTTCGCGACGAGCGACGAGCCGGTGTCGAAATAGACCAGCTGCAGGTCCGTGTAGTCGTACAGGAACAGCGAGGCATTGAGCTGCAGCCGGTTGTTCAGAAACCGGGTCTTGGCGCCGATCTCGTAGCTGTCCACTTGCTCGGGCTCGAAGGCTTTCGGCGTCGTGCCGGGCGGGGCAGCACCCTCGTCGGTGACATCCTCGCCATGCAGGTCGTAACCGAAGGTCGCGAAACCGCCGGACTTGTAGCCCCGGGAGGCGGTCGCGTACAGCGTCACGTCGTCGTTCATGTCGAAGCTGAGTGCGAGCCTCGGAGTGAATTCGTCCCAGTTCCGCGAGTCGGTGACGAATC
>JANNKZ010000373.1:0-3827 GCA_031396515.1 Gammaproteobacteria bacterium | reverse complement strand
CGGATCGTCCGCGCCGCGCTCCGGCCCGCCGAGCTGTTCGTGGATGCGGATCGCGAGGTCGCGCACGCGCGCGGCCTGCGCGGCATCCACCTGATAGCGGCGCATGAACTGCGTAACCGTCGCCTCGCGCATGTCGCGGTGCTCGACGCGGCCGAGCAGGTCGTAGAGCACGCCGTGGCGGAGCGCTGCCTCGGAAACCGTCATCGCCTCGATGTCGAGTTCCTCGAACACGGCATAGAGCACCGCGAATCCGCCCGGCAGCACGCCAGCGCGCGCGGCCTTGAGGCCCGGAATGCGGTCCGGGTCCGCACGGCCTGCCTTGAGCAACAGCTCGCGCATCCTTTCGAGGCCGTCGCGCGTGATGCCGTGCGCGGCGAAGCCGTTCTCCGCGAGGATGGTCTCGATGCTGCGCGCCGTGCCCGACGACCCGACCGCCTCCTGCCAGCCGTAGCGGCGGTAACCGCGGGTAATCGCCGCCAGTTCCTGCCTCGCTTCCAGCACTGCGGCTTTCAGCGCAGACTTGTCGATGCGCCCCTCGGGGAAGTGGCGCAGGCTCGAACTGACGCATCCTATGTACAGGCTTTCCATCAGGCGGGGCCGCAGGCCCTGGCCGACGATCAATTCGGTGGATCCGCCGCCGACGTCCACCACCAGCCGGCGGTTTTCGGCGGGCGGCAGCGCGTGAGCGACGCCGAGATAAATCAGCCGCGCCTCTTCGCGTCCGGCGATGACCTCGATCGGAAAGCCGAGCGTCTCGCGCGCCTCGCGCAGGAACTGCGGCGCGTTCTTCGCGACCCGAAGCGCATTCGTGCCGACCGCGCGCACGGCATCTCGCGGCAGGCCGCGCAGCCGCTCACGGAACATCGCGAGCGCCTCGAGTGCGCGCGACTGGCAGGCGCGGTCGAGCCGCTTGTCCTGCGTCAGCCCGGCGCCGAGCTGGACCTGCTCGCGCAACGTGTCGAGCGGATACACCTGGCCGTCGACGATGCGGCCGACCAGGAGGTGGAAACTGTTGGAACCGAGATCGACCGCGGCGAGGTTTTCATGGCGGGCCATGTGCCGGGCACGGTAACACCCGGTCGCCGCGGGCGACAACCGGCACTGTCATCCGCCTGTAACCTGCACGCGCGAGGCTGGCGAGACGTATGAGCCCGAAATCCGCCAATCGCCCGCCGTTGATGAACCGCGAGCTCGGCATCCTTGCCTTCAACCGGCGGGTGCTCGCGCAGGCGGCCGACGAAAGCGTTCCGCTGCTCGAGCGCCTGCGCTTCCTCACCATCGTCTCCTCGAACCTGGACGAGTTCTTCGAGATCCGCGTCGCCGGCCTCAAGGAACAGGTGCGCCTCGGAATCTCGGATGCCGGGCGCGACGGCATGACGCCCAAGGAGACGCTGACGGTCGTGTGCCAGGCCGCGCGCGAGCTCTCCGCCAGCCAGTACGACCTGTTGAACGACGACCTATTGCCGGCACTCGCACAAGCGGGCATCCGGTTCCTGCGGCGCGGTACCTGGACCGAGGCGCAGCGCACCTGGGTGCACGATTACTTCGTGCGCGAGGCGCTGCCGGTGCTGACGCCGATCGGCCTCGATCCCGCGCACCCGTTCCCGCGCGTCTTCAACAAGAGCCTGAATTTCATCGTCGAGCTCGAGGGCCGCGACGCCTTCGGCCGCGGTTCGCGGGTCGCGATCGTGCAGGCGCCGCGGGTGCTGCCGCGCGCGATCCGGGTGCCGCCGACGATCGCGGACTGCGAATATGGCTTCGTGTTCCTGACCTCCGTCATGCACGCACACGTGGACGAGCTGTTCGCCGGCATGACGGTCAAGGGCTGCTACCAGTTCCGCGTCACGCGCAATTCCGACCTGTTCGTGGACGACGAAGAAATCAAGAACCTGCGGATCGCATTGCAGGGCGAGCTGCTGCACCGGCATTTCGGCGACGCCGTGCGTCTCGAGGTGGTCGAGGAGTGCACGCCGGCGATGATCGACTACCTGATGCAGCAGTTCTCGCTCGGGGAGCAGGACCTCTATCACGTGGACGGGCCGGTGAACCTCTATCGGCTGCGCGAGGTGCTCGGGCAGATCGACCGGCCCGACCTCAAGTACCCGCCGTTCGTGCCGTCGGTGCCGGCCGTGCTCGAGGGCGGAGACGACGACTTGTTCCAGACCATCGCACGCCAGGACGTGCTCCTGCACCATCCGTTCCAGTCGTTCGCACCGGTGCTCGATTTCATCCGTGCGAGTGCCATCGATCCGCGCGTCGTCGCGATCAAGCAGACCGTGTACCGCACCGACGCGGATTCCGAGCTGGTGCAGGTGCTGATCGATGCCGCGCGCGCCGGCAAGGAGGTCACGGTCGTGGTCGAGCTCCTCGCGCGCTTCGACGAGGAAGCGAACCTGCGCTGGGCCGCGCAGCTCGAGGAAGTCGGGGCGCACGTGGTCTACGGCGTGGTCGGCCACAAGACGCACGCGAAGATGGCGCTGATCGTGCGCCGCGAGCCCGGACCGGACGGCTCGGTGCTGAGGCGTTACGCGCACCTCGGCACCGGCAACTATCACTCGGTAACGGCGCGGCAATACACGGACTTCGGCCTGCTGACCGCAAACGAGGAGGTCTGCGCCGACGTCAATGAGGTCTTCAAGCAGCTCACCGGCCTCGGCCGCGCGAGCCGGCTGAAACATGTGCTGCAGGCGCCGTTCACCTTGCACAAGCGCGTGGTCGAGGCGATCCGCAACGAAGCGCGCATCGCACGGGAAGGCCGTCCGGCGCGGATCGTCGCGAAGATGAATGCGCTGCTCGAGCCCGCGATCATCGACGAACTCTGCGCCGCCTCGCAGGCGGGCGTCAGGATCGACCTGATCGTGCGCGGCATGTGCGCGCTGAAGCCGGGCGTGCCGGGGCTGTCCGAAAATATCCGCGTGCGCTCGATCGTCGGGCGCTTTCTCGAGCACTCGCGGATCTTCTGGTTCCGCAACGACGGCGCCGACAATGTGTGGCTCTCGAGCGCGGACTGGATGGACCGCAACTTCTTCCGCCGGATCGAGCTCTGTTTCCCGATCCTGGAGAAGCGCCTCAAGCAGCGCGTCATCAAGGAAGGGCTCAAGCCTTATCTCGACGACAATTGCCAGGCCTGGGTGCTGGACGGCGAGGGTCGCTACCGCCGGCTGAAGTCGACGCGCGGAAAGCGCTATTCCGCGCAGGAAGAACTGCTCGCCCTGCTGTCGTAAAAGGTGACGCAAACCTTTTTTTCGAAAAAAAGGTTTGCGTCACCTTTTACTGTCGTAGAAAGGGGTGCGTCCCCTTTAGGGTTCTACCGGACGCCAGACGCCTTCGCGGCGCGGATCGGCGGCGCCTTCGGTGCGACCGTCCTCGTGCAGCACGATGCCGTGCAGGCCGGATTCCTCACCGCGCCCGGATTTTACCGTGACGCCACGTTCGGCGAGAGCCGCCAGCATCTCGGGCGTGAACTTCGACGCCTCGCCATTGAAATCGGCGCCGCGCGCGACCAGGTTCGGCAGGTCGATCGCCTGCTGCAGCGGCAGCTCCCAGGCGAGCAGCCCGACGAGCGCTTTCGCGTTGTAGGCAATGATCGCGCTGCCGCCCGGCGAGCCGAGCGCGGCGACGACCCGGCCCTCGCGATCGAACACGATCATCGGCACCATCGAGGATCGCGGGCGCTTGCCGGGCGCGACCGCATTCGCGACCGGCTTGCCGTCTTTCACCGGCTCGAACGAGAAATCCGAAAGCTGGTTGTTGAGCATGAAGCCCTCGACCGCGCGACCGGATCCGAACAGCGATTCGACTGTCGTCGTCATCGAGACGACGTTGCC
>JANNKZ010000366.1:0-2005 GCA_031396515.1 Gammaproteobacteria bacterium | reverse complement strand
TCGCGAGCACGCAACCGGCCGAACCGGCACCGACGATCACGTAGTCGAAGGTCACCGGCGACACTTTGCCGTCCGCGCAGGCGTTTGCAACCCCGGCAGCGGCATTTCTGCGTTTCCGCCGGTTTAGGTTGACCGCCCTGCGATTGGCGCTTGCGCAGGAGCGCAGCCCTGTGCCAGAAAGCAGCAGATGCCGCAGAACGCAGAACTCGTCCTCCACCCCGCCACGCAGGGCGGCGCCGTCAGCGGCATCGCCGTCGCGATCGAGCTTGCCGGCGCGGAAATGCGGCTGTCGTACCGGCTCGAGGGCGACATCGCGCGCCTGCGCCTGCCGGAATCCGCGGAGGCGATGCGCGCCGACTCACTCTGGCAACATACCTGCTTCGAGGCTTTCCTGAGACCTGATGGCGGCGATCGCTACTACGAGTTCAACTTCGCGCCCTCCTCGGCCTGGGCGGCGTACAGCTTCGCCGCGCGCCGCGGCGATCGCGAACTGCCTGAACTTGCGACCCCGGCGATCGCCAGCCGGCGTGACGCGGGCACGTTTGAGATGATGGTGCGGCTGCCACTCGACGGACTGCCCGAGCTTGCACAGGCTGCGGCAATCGATGCGGGAATCTCGGCGGTCGTCGAGGATGCACGCGGCTTGCTGACCTACTGGGCGCTCGCACACGCCTCGCGCGAGCCCGATTTCCACGACCCGACGACCTTCTGCCTGCGGATCGGCCGGCAGTGAAGTGCGGCATCGACCGGCTGCTCGCCGACCGCGCCGTGCGCCGCCCGCTCGACGGCCGCCGCGTCGGCCTGGTCGCGCATCCCGCGTCCGTCACAGCGGACCTCACGCATTCGATCGACGCGCTCGCCGCGCAGGAGGAGTTCCGGCTCACCGCGGCATTTGGCCCGCAGCACGGACTGCGCGGCGACAAGCAGGACAACATGATCGAGTCCGACGATTTCACGGACCCGGTCCACGGCATTCCGATCTTCAGCCTCTACGGAAAGTCGCGCCGCCCGACGCCCGCGATGATGGAGCACTTCGACGTGCTGCTCGTCGATCTCCAGGACCTCGGCTGCCGCGTGTACACCTTCGTGACGACGCTGCGCTACGTGCTCGAGGCGGCCGCGGAAGCGAAGAAATCCGTCTGGGTGCTCGATCGCCCGAATCCGGCAGGCCGGCCGGTCGAGGGGCTTTTGCTGCGCGACGGCTGGGAGAGTTTCGTCGGCGCCGGGCCGATGCCGATGCGCCACGGACGCACGCTCGGCGAACTCGGCGAGTGGTTCGTGCGTCACCTCGGGCTCGATCTCGACTACCAGGCGGTGGCAGTCGAGGGCTGGCATCCGGCGAAGGCGCCCGGTTACGGCTGGCCGCACGGTGAGCGCGCCTGGATCAACCCGAGCCCGAACGCCCCGAACATCTCGATGGCGCGCTGCTACTCGGGCACCGTGATGCTCGAGGGCACGACGCTGTCCGAGGGCCGCGGCACGACCCGGCCGCTCGAGCTTTTCGGCGCGCCCGATCTCGATCCGCAGGCGCTGCTCGCGAAGATGCACGAACTCGCGCCCGAATGGCTCGCGGGCTGCCGGCTGCGCCCCTGCTGGTTCGAGCCGACCTTCCACAAGCATGCGGGCAAGCTCTGCGCCGGCGTGCAGATCCATGTGGACGATCCCGGCTACAACCACTCGAGGTTCCGGCCGTGGCGCCTGATGGCGCTCGCATTCAAGGCGCTGCGCGCGCTTGCGCCGGATTACCCGCTGTGGCGCGATTTCCCGTACGAATACGAAACCGGCCGGCTCGCGATCGACCTGATCAACGGCGGCCCGCTGCTGCGCCAGTGGGTGGACGAACCGACTGCTACGCCGGCGGATCTGGACGAACTGGTGCGTCGCGACGAGACGGCGTGGCAGTCGATGGAGTGAGTCACGCGAGCGTCAATTCTTAACGACCAATCGATAGGCGACGGTCTCACTCTGATTTTTAGGATTGCTCGGCTGAAAAGCATCGAATTTG
>JANNKZ010000363.1:0-6458 GCA_031396515.1 Gammaproteobacteria bacterium | reverse complement strand
GCTTCGGCGTAGAGCGCACGCGCGTCATCGACGAGCGTCGCCGACAGGCCGATGCGCGCCGCCAGCGGCAGGCGCCGCGCCAGCCAGTGATTCAGGCCGTCAATCGTCTGCACGTGCAGCCGCGCTGGATTGTGTTCGAGTCCCCAGCCCCGTTCGCGGCTGCGCGCGAGCGCGGCGGCCGCGTAGCGGTGCAGTTCCCGGGTCCGTTCGTCCGCCTCGGCCGCGAGCGGCTCCGCGCCGAGAGTGAGCGCCGCCACGATGCGGTGACGCATCTCCGCGGCGGCCTTGCGCGTGAACGTGATCGCAACAATCTGTTCCGGCCGCTCGACGTCGGCGAGCAGTCGCAGGTAGCGGAGCGTCAGCAGGGTCGTCTTGCCCGAGCCCGCGGGCGCCTGGACGATGAACGAGCCCTCGGGCATCACCGCCCTGCGGCGCGCCTCGCGGTCGAGTTCGAACGCGTCACTCACCATCCGCGGCCTCGACTTCGGCGTCGTCCGGCGAGGCGGGTTCCACACGGCAGAGCGCGGCCAGGTGGCAATAGCGGCAGGTGTCGGCGGCCAGTTTCGGGTCCACTTCGGCGCGGCCGGCGGCGAAGTCTCCGGCGAGGCGTTCGAGCCAGGCGCGCCAGTGCGCCGTGATTTCCCCCCAGCTGAACCCGTTCCGCTTGTCCTCTGTAAGGCGGAATTTCGCCGCAGGTTCCATGCCGTCGATCGCCCCGCCCTCGCGGCCCACGCCGACGTACTGCGCGCCGGCCGCGCCGACGCCGGCAAAGGCAATGCCCGTCGGCCGGTCCGGATGAAGGATGGCATAGAGCGGCAGTTGCGGCGCATCCATGCGCGCTCCGCGCCAGGCCGAACTCTGCGTCTTGCCCGTCTTGTAATCGATGACGACGAGTTCGTCGCCGATGCGGTCCACGCGATCGACCCGCAGGTTCAGCGACAGGCCCGCGATGGCGAGCGGCCGCGCACGTTCCGCTTCGATGACGGTGAACGGCGGCCGCGCGAGGTCGAGTTCCAGCAACCGACTGACCGCGCGCCGCTGCCATTCGCGTTCGAGTTCGATCGTCGACGCACCCGTGCCCGCCGGCGTCGAAGGCGCGAGCGCTGCATCCACCGCCGCCGCCACCCACGCGTTGCAGGCAGCCGGATCGAGCGCTGCGAGCGCCCGCTGGCTCCCCAGCCGGCCCCAGAGATCCTGCAGCGCGCGGTGCAGCACGATGCCGCGCAGGCGGCGGTCGAAGCCCGCTTGCGGCTCTTCGAGCGGCGACGCGCCGAGCCGCAGTTCCGCAAATGCGCGGAACGGACATTGCGCCTGCAGTTCGAGCAGCCGCGCTCCGCCTCGCACGGGCCCATCGATGAGCGACGGCAGCACGGGTTCCGCTACGGGTTCGAGCCGTGCGCCGGCGAAGGTCAGTCGTTCTCGCGAAAGCGGAGACACAGGCAGCGCCAGTTCAGCGGCATCTTTCGGCAACAGCGGCGACGGGTCCGCTTCCGTATCGTTCTCGAACTGCGGCCAGGACAGGACGAGCGCGCCGGCACGGGATCGCCAGCGCGCGAGGATTTCCCGTGCTTCGGCGACGCAGGCCTCGGGCGTGACGCCCGGCATGCCGAGCTGCCGCTGGACCTCGATCGGCAACAGCGGATCGACCGCGACCGCGCGCGGCCAGGCCGTCGCGGTCAGGCCGGCGACCCAGAGGCTGTCGAACTGCACACCCGGATCGTCATAGGCATCCAGCACGAAGACCGTGGGTTCGCCGCTTTCGGGCTGGAATGGCGCGGCGGCCAGGCGGCGCAACTCGGCGAGTGCTTCGTGGACGCCGAGCTGCGGGGCAACCGCGGCAAGCGTCGCGAGCTCGCGCAGCAATTCGCGGAATCTCCGAGCCGCCTCGAACTCGCGGCTTCCCAACCCGGAATTTCCCGTGCGGAAATTATCCGGCCATCCCCAGGCGGCGAGGCACGCGCCGAAGACCTCTGCCCACGCGCCGGCATCGCGCCGCCTGGGTCCTTCGAATGCCGCCACGGCAAGCCGGATCGCGGTGGCGAACTGCGCGGCATCTGCGCGCGCTGCGCAATCCGCGAGGCGCAAACCCGTCAACCGCACGGGGCTCTGCGCTTTGCGCAAGGCCAGGTCCGCGGCGACGCGCGCGCCGCGTTCGACATCGGCTGCCCCGACATGACTGGAGAGCAACAGGCGGCTCGCTATCGTCCAGTCCACGGCGCCTGCTGCGCAGGCGATCGCTGCGAGTGCCGCATCGACGACCGGCTGCACGGCGAGCGGCCTGCCGCCCGCCAGGTCATAGGCGCGTCTCTCGCGTCCGGTGCCGGGCAGTTCGAGTTCGGGCTGGAGGCTCGCTGCAAGCGCGCGTTCGAGCGCGCCGCGATGGACATCGAGGTCGGGCACGACGAGCGCATGAATGCCCTCGGGCGCCTGCATCACGCGCTCGCGCAGCCATGCGAGCATCGCGCGCCGCTCGGATTCCGGATCGGCTGAGCGATGTCGGAAACAGGCCGCGACCTGCGACGGGGGTTCGCACTGGTCGACGGTGCGGCCCGAGGACGCGAGCGCTGCGAACAAGCCGTCCTCGGACGGCCTCAGCCGCCGGAATCCGGCCAGCAGGATGGGCGGACCCGCCACCGGCAATGCGCCGGCTTCAACCAGCAGCCGCGCAAGGTCGCCCGCGTCGCAAGCCTGGCGGGCGGCGAGTTGGCCCTCGACCGATCGCGCCCAGCCCAGGAAGGCCTGCTGGTCGCGCGTCAGGGGCCAGCGCGAAACGGCTGCGAGGTCTCCGCCAAAGGCACGGAGCCTGAGCCAGCTGGCGCGGGCCCGGGCGCCGAGGTCGGCAGGATCCAGCAGACCCGGCGCGTCACCAGCCGCCTGACGCCACCACAGCCAGCGGAGTGCGACGGGCGGCAGGATACCCGGCAGGTCGGGGCGCAGGACGGCGGCCCGCTGCCACTCCAGTGCCAGCCAGGCGTCGAGCGGCAGGACCTGGGCCGATGGCCACACCCGCCGTCCGGCAGCCGCCTGCGCCCGATCGTGCAGGCGACGCAGGATCCGCGCCTGACGCAGGTCCGGCGTCAGCAGGAGGCCGCCGGACTCGAGGTGGGCAATGGTTCGGGCGTTTGGATTCAATCGGCAGGTCCCCTGGCTCCGGAAGGAGCATAGGCCGGCGCCTGGCTCAGGGGGCGAGCCTGCCGCGAATCAGGTGACGGCTGCCGTCGGCAGTCCGGCCGGCCACTCGTCCGCGCGATGGCAGGCGACGCTGCGACCCGATGCCATTGCGCGCAACGGCGGACGTTCGGCCCGGCACCGCGGCAGGACATGCGGACAGCGCGCGGCAAAGGAGCAGCCAACCTCGGGTGCCGCCACGACGGCCGCCGGCCGCGCCTGCGCGGCGCGCAGCAACAGCCGGTCCCGCGCGCCCGCATCGATGCCGGGCACCGCATCGAGCAGTTCGCGGGTGTACGGATGCAGCGGCACCTGGACGATCTCGCGGCGCGTGCCCGTTTCGACGATGCGGCCGCGGTACATGACCATCACGCGCTCACACAGCCGGGCGACGACCGCCAGGTTGTGACTGATGAACAGGCTCGCCAGCCGACGCTCCATGCGGATGCGTTCGAGCAGGCTGACGATCTGGCCCTGCACCGACACGTCGAGCGCGCTCACCGGCTCGTCGCAGACGACGAAACGCGGATCCACGATCAGTGCGCGCGCGATGACCGCGCGCTGCAATTGCCCACCGCTCAGCTGGTGCGGATAGCGGCCCGCGAGATCGCCCGCGAGGCCGACTTCCTCGAGGCGCAGCAGTGCGCGCTCGTTGCGTGCGGCGGCGGTCGTGCCGCGCGCGAGCGCGCGCAGCGGTTCAGCGACGCTTTCGGCGATCGTCATGCGCGGATCGAGACAGGCGTGCGGGTCCTGGAACACGCATTGCAGTTCACGCCGCAGCGGCCGGAAGTCGCGCGCGGCGAGCGCGTCGATGCGCCGGCCGCGCCAGAGCACCTGCCCCGCCGCGAGCGGCACGAGCCGGAGGATGGCTCGCCCAAGCGTGGTCTTGCCGCAGCCGGACTCGCCGACGAGGCCGAGCATCTCGTCCTCGGCAATGGCGACATCGACGCCATCGACCGCCGCGAGTTCGCGCGCGCCCGGCTGCCGGTAGCGCACCGAAACGCCCCGCAGTTCGAGCAGGTTCATCGGACGCCCGCCAGTGTCGGCACGGCCGCGAGCAAACCGGCGCTGTACGGATGCCGGGGACCATTCAGGAAATCGGCGGCGGCCGCCGTCTCGACCAGCCGGCCCGTGCTCATCACCGCGATGCGGTCCGCCAGCGCGGCGACGACGCCGAGGTCATGCGTGACGAGCAAGAGCGCCATGCCGAACTCGCGGCAGACGCGGGCGAGCAGCGCGAGAATTTCTGCCTGCACGGTGACATCGAGCGCGGTGGTCGGCTCGTCCGCGAACAGCAGTCGCGGACGCGCGGCCAGCGCGAGCGCCACGCGCTGGCGCATGCCGCCGGAGAGTTCGTGCGGATACTGGCGCAGGCGCCGATCCGCATCCGCCAGTTGCACGCAGTCGAGCAGGCGGCGCGCCTCGGCACGGGCCGCGTCGGTCGCGAGTCCGCGCACGGCACAGGCCACTTCGGCGAGCTGGTCGCCGATGCGCCGGTGCGGCGTCAGGCTGCCCGAGGCGTCCTGGAACACGAAGCCGATACCGCGGCCACGCACGCCGGCGGCGCGATCGCCCGGGCCGAGGAGTTCCGCGCCGTCGAAACGCACCGAACCGGTCGCGCGCCCGTTTGCCGCGAGCAGGCCGGTGCAGGCGAGCAGGAGCTGGCTCTTACCGGATCCGGATTCGCCGACGATCGCGACGCTCTCCCGCTCCGCAACCGACAGGTCGACGCCGTCAACCGCGCGCACCGGCGGCGTGGCCGCGAAGTCCACCGTGAGCGCGCGGATCTCGAGCAGCGCCATCAGCGATCCCTCGGGTCGAGTGCGTCGCGCAGGCCGTCGCCCAGGAAGTTGAACGCGAACACCAGCAGCACGAGGCAGCCGGCGGGCACGGCCAGCATCCACGGCGCCGTTTCCATTTCCGCCGCGCCGTCGGCGATCAGGTTGCCGAGGCTCGCCAGCGGTTCCTGGATGCCGATGCCGAGGAAACTGAGGAAGCTTTCGACCAGGATCACCTGCGGCACCAGGAGCGTTGCGTAAACGATCACGGGGCCCAGCAGGTTCGGGATGATGTGCCTCAGCACGATGCGCGGCGTGCGCGAACCGCCGACGATGGCGGCCTCGACGAATTCGCGCTCGCGCAGGCTCAACGCCTGGCCACGCACGATGCGAGCCATCGTCAGCCAGCCGAAGGCGCCGATCGCGACCAGCAGCGTCAGCGGCCCGCGGCCGAACACGACGGTCAGGATGATCACGAAGAACACCTGCGGCAAGGCATAGAGCACGTCGACGAAGCGCATCATCAGCGCATCCGTCCGGCCGCGCAGGTAACCGGCGGTCGCACCCCAGGCGACGCCGATCACGAGGCTGACCAGCGTCGCCGCGAGCGCAATCGCGAGCGAGACCCGCAAGCCGAAGAGCGTGCGCACCAGCAGGTCGCGGCCGAGCCGGTCGGTCCCGAGCCAGTGCCCGTCCGCTGCGAACGGCGCCACGGCAATGCTCGACCAGTCGATTTCGTCCTCGCGATAGTCGAGCAACGCGGGCCCCGCGAAAGCCGCGAGCAAGAGGACCGCGAGCACGGCGACACCCGTCATTGCCGCGCGATCGGCCGCGAGTTCCCGGAAGGCATCGCGCCACAGCCCGCGCTTCAACGGCGCCGCTCCCCGCCGATACGTGGATCGAGCCACGCGTAAATGAGATCCGCGACCAGGTTGAGTGCGATCATCAGCGCGGCGTAGACGATGACCATGCCCATCACCAGCGTGTAGTCGCGGTTGAGCGCACCTTGCACCAGATGACGCCCCATGCCCGGCAGGCCGAAGATGGTCTCGACCACCAGCGAACCCGCGAGCACGGCTGCAGTCGCCGGACCGAGATAGCTGACGACCGGCAGCAGCGCCGCCGGCAGTGCGTGACGCAGCATCACCGCGCGTGCCGGCAGGCCACGGGCGCGCGCGGCGCGGATCCATGGCGCGCGCAGCACCTCGAGCAGGCTGCCACGCATCAGGCGCGCGAGATACGCCACCACCGGCAAAGCCAGCGTGACGACCGGCAGCACGAGATCCGAGAGTCGGCCCGGCGTCCAGCCGGCGACCGGCAGCCAGCGCAGCCAGATGCCGAAGGCGAGCGCGAGGAATGGCGCGATCACGAAGACCGGCACCGAGATGCCGGCAACCGCGAAACTCATCAGCAGCCGGTCGGGCCAGCGCCCGCGCGAGAGCGCCGACCAGATCCCGGCCGGGACGCCGAGCAGGATCGCGAGCATGAGCGCCGCCAGGCCGATGGTGAGGC
>JANNKZ010000317.1:0-5379 GCA_031396515.1 Gammaproteobacteria bacterium | reverse complement strand
TCTCCGGTGAGCGAGCGAGCAGAGTCCCCGGCCGCCGATGGCTGCGCGCGACAGGCCCCTGCCGCTGCACTGCGGTAGAATTCGCGACGCTGACGGTGAACCCGCCAGCGTGGGAGACGACTTGAAAATCATCATCCTCGGAGCGGGCCAGGTCGGGAGCACGGCCGCCCAGCAGCTCGCCCGCGAGCAGGCGAACGACGTGACGGTGGTCGATATGCGGGACGATGTCCTGCGCGACCTGCAGGACCGCCTCGACATCCGCACGGTCTCCGGCAACGCCGCCCACCCGGCCGTACTCGAAGCCGCCGGCAGCAGCGGCGCCGACATGATCGTCGCGCTGACCTCGAGCGACGAGGTCAACATGATCGCCTGCCAGATCGCCTGGACGCTGTTCCGCACGCCGACCAAGATCGCGCGCATCCGCTCCGGCGACTACCACCAGCGTCCGGAGCTCTTCGGCGACGACGCGATCCCGGTCGACCTCGCGATCAGTCCGGAGCAGCTCGTCACCGATTACGTGGTGCGGCTGATCAGCAATCCGGGCGCGCTGCAGGTGCTCGAGTTCGCCGACGGACGCGTGATCCTGGTCGGCAAGCGCGCGTTGAAGGGCGGCAAGCTGGTCGGCCACCAGCTCAAGGAATTGCGCGCGCACATTCCGAACCGCGAGGTCCGGGTCGCGGCGATCTACCGCGGCGGGCGCAGCATCAAGCCCGAGGGCGACACCACGATCGAGGAGCACGACGAGGTCTTCTTCGTCGCGGCGCGCGACGACATGAAGGCGATGATGAAGGAACTCGGCACCGAAGAGGCCTCGGTGCGCCGGATCGTCATCGCTGGCGCCGGCAACATCGGCTATCGCCTCGCCCAGGCGCTCGAGGACCGGGTGCAGGTCAAGCTGATCGAGCGCAACGTGGAACGCGCACGGCGCGCGGCCGAAACACTGCGCAACACCCTCGTGCTGACCGGCGACGCCGCCGACGAGGAACTGCTGCTCGAGGAGAACATCGACGACGCCGACGCCTTCATCGCCGTGACCAATGCCGAGGAGGCAAACATCCTCTCGGCGATGCTCGCCAAGAAGCTCGGCGCGCGGCGCGTGATGGCGCTCATCAACAAACCGTCCTATTCCGAACTCGTCGAGGGCGGTCGTATCGACATCGCGATCTCGCCGCAGACCATCACGATCGGCGCGCTGCTCGCACATGTGCGGCGCGGCGACGTCGTGCGCGTGCATTCGCTGCGCCGCGGCGCGGCCGAGGCGATCGAGGCGATCGTGCACAACGACGGCCGCGAATCGCCGGTGGCCGGCAAGCGCATCGAGGACATCCCCCTGCCCGAGGGCACGACCATCGGCGCGATCGTGCGCCGCGGCGACGTGATCATGGCGCACCATGACACGGTGATCGAGGTGGACGATCACGTGATCCTGTTCCTGACGGACCGCCGTCACGTGGAGGACGTCGGCCGGCTATTCCAGGCCGGCACCCGCGCATGAACCTCCTGATGGTGCTGCGGATCCTCGGCCTGATGCTGATGATCTTCAGCCTGACGATGCTGCCCCCGATCGGCGTGTCCTTCCTCTACGCCGACGGCCACTGGCAGCCGTTCCTGTCCTCGTTCTTCCTGGTCGCCGCCGTCGGCCTCCTGATGTGGCTGCCGGCGCGCCGCGCCCGCCGCGAGCTGCGCCTGCGCGACGGCTTCCTGATCGTATCGGTGTTCTGGGTATTCCTCGGGCTCGCGGGCGCGACCCCGCTCTTCCTTACCGACGCGCCGGATCTGTCTTTCACCGACTCCGTGTTCGAGGCCATTTCCGGCTTCACGACCACGGGCGCAACGGTCATCATCGGACTCGACGACCTGCCGAAATCCATCCTTTATTACCGGCAGCAGATCCAGTGGTTCGGCGGCATGGGCATCATCGTGCTCGCGGTCGCGATCCTGCCGCTGCTCGGCATCGGCGGCATGTCGCTGTACAAGGCCGAGACGCCCGGCCCGATGAAGGACCACAAGATGACGCCGCGCATCGCGCACACGGCGAAGGCGCTGTGGGCGATCTATGCGTTCCTGACTGTCGCCTGCATCGGCGCGTATTGGCTCGCCGGCATGAACCTCTTCGATGCCGTCGCCCATGCGTTCAGCACGGTGTCGACCGCGGGCTTCTCGCCGTACGACACCAGCCTCGCGCACTTCAACAGTCCGGCGATCGAAGCCGTGGCAACGGTATTCATGTTCCTGGGCGGCGTGAGTTTCGCGCTGCACTTCACCGCGGTGCGGCGCGCGGATGCCGCCTGTTACTGGCGCGACACCGAGTTCAAGGCGTACTTCCTGCTGACCGCGGCGGTGACGGTTTTCGCGACCATCTATCTCTGGGCGATGGCCGAGTTTCCGACCATCTTCGAATCCTTCCGCCACGCGATCTTCCAGGTCGTTTCGATGCAGACCACCACGGGCCTGCTGACCGAGGGGTTCGCGCACTGGCCGGGCGCGATGCCCGCGCTCCTGATCCTGCTGTCTTTCGTCGGCGGCTGCGCGGGCTCGACCACCGGCGGCATGAAAGTGATCCGGTGGATCCTTGTGTTCCGCCAGGGCGTCGCGGAGATGAAGCAGCTCGTGCATCCGAACGCGGAGATCCCCGTCAAGCTCGCGGGGCGCGCCGTTCCGCAGCGCGTGATCGTCGGCGTCGGCGGCTATTTCGCGATGTACCTGATCGTGTTCGCCGTGCTGATGCTGCTCCTGATGATGTTCGGACTCGACCAGGTGACCGCGTGGTCCGCGGTTGCCTCTTCGCTCAACAACGTCGGTCCCGGGCTCGCAGACGTCACGATGACCTTCGTGGACGTCAACGATTCCGCGAAGTGGGTCTGCGCGATTGCCATGCTCGTGGGACGCCTCGAGTTGTTCGCGCTGATCCTTCTGCTGACGCCGGCCTTCTGGCAGCGCTGACGTGGGCCTGCGCCAGAATCTCCAGCTCATGCTCGAACGCGGCCAGGACTCGCCGCTCCTGCGCTATGCGCTCGGGCAGGAATGCCTGAAGGCCGGCGACCTCGTCACGGCCATCGACCACCTGCGCCAGGCGGTGGACCAGAATCCGCGGTATTCGGCCGCGTGGAAGGCGCTCGGCGAGGCGCACACGAGTGCCGGTACGATCGACCGCGCGATCGACGTCTACGAACGCGGGATCGCCGCGGCGAATGCCGCGGGCGACGTGCAGGCCGCGAAGGAGATGACCGTGTTCCTGAAGCGCCTGCGCAATGCGCGCCCCGGGGAAACTTGACGAGCCTGCGGCCGGCGCTCCCGGCCGATGCGCCATCGCTCGCCGTGCTCGCAGAACGCACCTTCCGCGATGCCTTCGGCGTCCGCAACTCGCCGGGAAACATGGACCCGCATTGCGCGAAGGTGTTCGGCACGGAAATCCAGCAGCGGGAGATCGGGGATCGCGGCCTCGTCACGACAATCGCGGAAATCGACCACCGCATGGTCGGATACTCGCAACTCCGGCTCCTGCATTCGCACGCGAGCGTGGTGGCGGAGCGGCCTGCCGAGCTCAACCGCATTTACGTCGTTGCCGAGTGGCACGGCCGCGGCGTCGCCCACGACCTGATGCAGCACGCCCGCGACACCGCGGCCCGCGCCGGTTGCGATTGCCTGTGGCTCGGCGTCTGGGAGCATAATCCGAAGGCCATGGCGTTCTACCGCAAGTTCGGGCTCGAGGTCGTCGGCTCGCACGCATTCATGCTCGGCGACGACCGGCAACGCGACGTCGTCATGGCCGTGAAGATCGGCTGACCGCATGTACGAGTCGCGCCGCCAGCCGGTTCTGAAGCCCACGCAGTTCCTGCGCCGCCTGTTCGTGCACATCGCAACCGGCGCGATCCTGATCGCCGCGTCGCTTGCGTTCGGCATGTGGGGCTATGTGCAGTTCGAGTCGCTCTCGTGGCTGGACGCCTTCCTGAACGCCAGCATGCTGCTCGGCGGCATGGGCCCGATCCACATCCCGGTGACCGAAGCCGGCAAGCTGTTCGCCGGCATTTTCGCGCTGTATGCGGGACTCGTGTTCATCGTGGTCGCGGCATTGCTGCTCGCGCCGGTCGCGCACCGCGTGCTGCATAGTTTCCACCTGGAAGGCTCGAAGCGCGATGACTGAGCGGCGCCGGTGATCGGCCTGCTCCAGCGCGTGACGGGAGCTTGGGTCGCGGTCGAGGGACAGGAGATCGCGCGCATCGGCCCGGGTCTCCTGGTGCTGGTCGGCATCGAGCGCGGCGACGACGAGGCGACCGCGGAGCGCCTGCTCGAACGGCTCGTGACTTACCGCGTGTTCGCCGACACCGAAGGACGCATGAACCTGTCGCTCGTGGATGCCGGCGGCAGACTCCTGCTGGTGCCGCAATTCACCCTCGCCGCTGACACCGCGAAGGGGCTGCGCCCGGGATTCAGCCGGGCGGCGCCGCCCGCGGACGCCGAACGGCTGTTCGGGCATATGGCAAAGCGCGCCGAAAAACGCCTTCCGGGCGCGCAATCCGGCCGGTTCGGCGCCCACATGCGGGTGTCGCTCGAGAACGACGGCCCCGTCACGTTCTGGATCCGGGTCCCTGGTCACGAAGGCGCCGGGGGGAATGGCGTATCATGATGTGTAACCGCCAGGTGCGCGGGCCGGAGTCATCGACATGGGCATTGGTTTCCGCGAACTGCTGATCATCCTCGCGATCGCGCTCCTGATCTTCGGAGCCAAGAAGCTGCGCAACATCGGCTCGGATCTCGGCGCCGCGGTGCGCGGCTTCAAGAAATCGATGAACGACGGCGACGACGAAGCCAGCAAGAAGCTCGCGCAGGAAGACAAGCCGGACGCCGACTTCAAGCGCGAACGCGAAAACGACTCCAGCAAGAACGCCTGACGCCCCATGTTCGAGGTCGGTTTCACCGAGATCATCCTGATCCTCGGCATCGCGCTCTTGGTGCTGGGCCCCGAAAAACTTCCCAAGCTCGCAGCCCAGGTCGGACGCTGGGTCGGGCGCGCGCGGTCGATGGCGAGGCAGCTCCGCCAGCAGCTCGACGAGGAAGTGACGATCGTGCCGAAGCCGGATTTCGATCCGGCCGCGCGCCGCCCGCCCGGCACGCCTTCCCCCGGAACGCCACCACCCGCGGCCGCTGCGACGCCGCCGCCGCGCCAGGCACCGCCCGCCGAGGACGTTGATTCGCAGGACGGCGCGCCGCCGCCATGAGCGACACGGAACCGGCTGCCGAACCGCTGAAGGAGGGTTCGCTGCTCTCGCACCTGCTGGAGCTGCGCGACCGGCTGCTGCGCGCGCTGCTCGCGATGCTCGTGATCGCGGTGCCCTGCCTCTACTTTGCGAACGACATCTTCACGTGGCTGTCCGCGCC
>JANNKZ010000295.1:0-6989 GCA_031396515.1 Gammaproteobacteria bacterium | reverse complement strand
GTCTCGGACGACGGCAATTCGAGCGTCGGCATCTCGACCGTGCCCGGTCCATCGCGGCGGACGATTTCCTGCGTCGCCGTCCGCGATGTCCCGCCTTCGCCCAGGTTGAATTCGATCGAGGTGTTCTCGCCGGTCACATCGTTGCTGTCCGCCAGCACCGCCGTCTGGCCGAGATCCAGGTCGAGTCCTTCTTCGCCGTCTGGAGCCGACAGCAGGTCGAGGTCGACCAGGTTGTCGCCGCCCTCGAGCGACAGGTCGACGCCGGCATCCTGCACACCGCCCGCGAACATTGCCTCGTCGGGCGCGAGCTGCCGGCCCATGATGACAATGCGGTCCCAATCGCCGCCCGGGCCGAGCGTCTTGCGCAGGTCGCGCGCGACGCTCAGGAACTGGGCCGTGTCACCCGCGACGAAATGGATCTCGGCGAGCTTGAGCTTGAGGTCGTTGCGATCCGGCGAATTCTGCAGCGCCATGCGCACGAGATCGACGGCCTGGTCGTACAGGCCATAGGCCATGTGGAAATCGGCTTCGGCCAGCGGGTCCGCCTGGTCGAGGTCGAGCGCGGCTTCCGTGCTGATCGTTTCTTCGTGGCTGACCGCAGGGCGCGCCGTCTCCTGCTTCGGTCGCGCGATCGGGCGTTCCTCGACGACGAAATCGCGGTCCTGTTCCTCGAAGCTGACCGGACGCTCGATCTCGGCGGTCTGGTCGCCGGTCGCGAGCGCGCGCAGGCGCATCGTCTCGGTCGGGACCGGCGCCGTCTCGCGCAGATCGAAGCCCTTGAGCGCGACGTTGACGTCCTCCTCGCGCCGGCGGCGGACATAGCCGAAGCCAAAGATGCCGATCAGCAGCAGGCCCACGGCACCGAGCAGGAACATCCAGTTGTCGGTGAGGCTTTCGAAGAAAGATTGTTCCTCGGCGGCCGGCGGCGCTTTCGCTGCGGGCTTTGCCGCCGGCTTGCGCGGCGTCGGCGCGGGTTTCTCCGTCGCGGTGTCGTCTTCCGGTGCGACCACGGCTTCGTCCGCAGGTGGCACCGCCGCCTGGTCCGCGGCGGCCTGGTCCGCTGCCGCCTTCTCGGCGGCAGCCTTGTCGGCCGCTGCCTGTTCGGCGGCGCGCCGGTCGGCGAGAGTGCGCTGAAGCTGGGCCAGTTCCTGGTTGCGCAATTCCAGCAAACGCTGCTGTTCCTGGATGTCGCGCTCGAGCGATTCGATCTGCGACTCGACCTTGCCGCTGGAATCCGTTTCCCCGGATCCCACGTCCGCGACGCCTTCTTCGGGCGTGACCAGCCGCAGCTGGCCGCTGGCTGCACCGCCGCCGGCCGCGCGCCACGCGGCCGCCTGGCGGCTCACTTCGGCAGCCGCGTCGCTGCCCGCGATGTCGGCGTACTCGGTGGCATCCGGCACGCGCAGGATCGCCCCCGCGCGCAACTGGTTGATGTTGCCGTTGAAGGCCTCGGGATTCGCGCGGAACAGGCCGAGCATCAGGCGCTGCGTGGCCTGGCGCTCGCCGCCGGACAGCGTGCCCGCAATTTCGTACAGGGTGTCGCCGCGTTCGACGCGGTGCGTCGTGGAACCGTCGGTGGCCACGCTCGCGACGGACGCCGGGGCGGGCGCCTGCTGCGCCGGGGCGGACTGCGGCTGCGAAGGCGCCGTCGTCGGCGCCGCGATCGGCTCCGCCGCGCGTGCCGCCGAAGGCGCCGCCAGAATCGGCGGGTCGAGCAGGACGGTGTACTCGCGGAGCAAGCGGCCGCGGGCCCAGTTCACGTCCACGAGGAAGGAAACGAACGGTTCGCTGATTGAGTCGCGCGAGTGCACGAGCAGGACGTTGCGACCGTCCTGGCCGCGACCGACGCGGAACTCGATGCTGTTGAGGTAAGCCGGGCGGTCGAGCCCGTAGCGCTGGAAAATCTCGGACGAGGCCAGACTGGCCTGCAGTGCCGCCAGCTCTTCCGGTGTCGCCGCGACCAGGTCGATTTCCGCCGACAGCGGTTCATTGAGACCCGAATTGAGCCGGATTTCGCCGAGCCCGAGGCCGAACGCCGCTGTTGGCGCCAAGAGCGTCGCCGAAATGAGTGCCCGCAATTTCCAGCTCATCGTGACTCCCCAAGGCCGCGTGGCCGTTCCGAACATCGGCCGCGAGCTTGCGAAATGGGTGTGAAACCGATCACAAGTCCCTGATCCTTTGGACTATAGCTTACACGCGGTATTTACCAAAATCTTGCCCCGCGTCACGCAATGGCGGGCTATTCCAGGGCCCTGCCCGACTCTGCAATGCCTTGAATCGGAAGCGTTCACCGCGTGATGTCGGGTGTCGGCGAGACGACATCGGCGCACTGGCCGCGGTGACGGAGCGTGTGGTCCATCAGCACGAGCAGGAGCATCGCCTCGACAATCGGCACGGCGCGCAGGCCGACGCAGGGATCGTGGCGGCCGGTGGTAACGATCTCGGTGGCCTCCCCGGCCACGTCGATCGTGCGTCCCGGCACCTGGATGCTCGATGTCGGCTTGAAGGACACATGCACGAGCACGTCCTGGCCGGAACTGAGCCCGCCGAGCGTGCCGCCGGAGTGGTTCGACGCGAAGCCGTCGGGCCGCAGTTCGTCGCGGTGTTCGGAGCCGCGCTGGGCGGCGACCATAACGCCGTCGCCGATCTCGACCGCCTTGGCCGCATTGATGCCCATCATCGCGAACGCGATGTCCGCATCGAGCCGGTCGAACATCGGCTCACCGAGGCCCGGCGGCACGCCGCGGGCGCGCGCCGAAACACGGGCGCCCGCGGAATCTCCGTCCTTGCGCAGCTGCCGGAGATATTCCTCGAGCAACGGCAGCTTGTCGGGATCGGCGCAGAAGAACGGGTTGCCTCGCGCCGCGGCGGGATCAATGCAGTCGAGACGATGCGGACCCGCCTGCGAGAGCCATCCGGCGACCTCGATGCCCTGCTTCTCGCGCAGGTACTTGCGGGCGATCGCGCCGGCCGCGACCGTCGCGACCGTGATGCGCGCGGACGAACGCCCGCCGCCGCGGTAGTCGCGGAAGCCGTATTTCTGCTGGTAGGTGTAATCGGCGTGTCCCGGGCGAAACCGGTCCTTGATCTTGTCGTAGTCGCGCGACCGCGCATCCACGTTCTCGATGAGGAGCCCGATCGCGGTTCCGGTCGTGCGTCCTTCGAATACACCGGACAGGATGCGCACCTGGTCCGGCTCCTTGCGCTGGCTGGTGTGACGGGACGTACCCGTTCGCCGCAGCTCGACGTCGGCCTGCACGTCCACCTCCGACAGTTCGAGCCCCGGCGGGCAGCCGTCAACGATGGCGCCGAGCGCCGGTCCGTGGCTCTCGCCAAAGGTGGTGACACAGAAGGACCGGCCGATCGTATTGCCCGACATCGGTTCAGGCCGCCAGGTCAGAGGCGCGGAGCAGGAAGACGTCGCCTCCGCCGCGCTCGAATTCGAGCCAGGTGAACGGCAGCGCGCGATGGCGGCGGCGAACCTCCGCCGCCGTGTTGCCCGCCTCGACCACGAGGATGCCGTCCGGCGTCAGGTGGCGGCGCGCACCCGCCAGTATGCGGTCGATGATGGCGAGGCCGCGCGCGGCGGCCCGCAGGCCGAGCACGGGTTCCGCCCGGAACTCGCGCGGCAGGCGGCGCATCTCGGCAGCCGGAACATAGGGCGGATTGCTCACGACGATATCGTACCGCCGACCGCGCAGGCCGACATAGACATCGGCGCGCCGGACGGCGACGCGGCCGGCAAGTCGGTGGCGGCGCACGTTGCCGCGGGCGACCGCGAGTGCGCGCGGGGACACGTCGGTGGCGTCCACGCGCGCGCGCGGCAAGGCGTGGGCGGCGGCGATCGCGATGCAGCCCGATCCCGTGCCGATGTCCAGCACGCGGCCGACCGCGGCGGAATCGATCCAGGGCGCAAAGCCGCGTTCGCAGAGTTCCGCGATCGGCGAGCGCGGCACGAGCACGTCCGGCGTCACGTGGATTTCATGTCCGGCGAACCAGGTCACGCCGGTGAGGTACGCGGACGGGATGCGCTCCCCGATGCGCCGTTCGAGGAGCGCCTCGACCGCCGCCCGCCCCTCGTCCGTCACCGGCCGGCGATAGCTCGCGGGCGCGGAGTCGTGCGCTAGCCTGAGCGCGTGGAAGACGAGTGCAGCGGCCTCGTCGCGCGCGTTGTCGGTGCCGTGGCCGTAGTGAAGTCGCGCGCGCGCCAGCCGCCTGGCCGCGCGTTCCAGCAGCCGTCCGACGGTCTCCGCTCGCCGCTTCATCGGCGGCAGTCTACCGGGCGGCGCGCGGGATCGTACGCGGCATTGTGGGATACTTCCCGCGGTAATGAGCCGCATCGTCCGCATCGCCGTCATCGCATTCGCCGTGCTCGTGGGCGCCGCGACCGCCTGGTTCACGACACGCGGCGACGAGCGGCCGGCGCTCGCACAGGCGACGCTCTTCGATGCGCCGCGGCGGCTGCCGGAATTCCAGCTCGTCGATCATGAGGGACGGCCGTTCGATCGCGAACGGCTGCGCGGACGCTGGAATTTCCTGTTTTTCGGCTTCACGCATTGCCCGGATGTCTGCCCGACTACGCTCGCGACGCTCGCTGCCGTCCGCGGGGGCCTGCACGACCTCCCTGCATCGGACCGCCCGGGCGTCGTACTCGTCAGCGTCGATCCCGCGCGCGACACGCCGGAAGCGCTCGCGCGTTACGTGCTGCACTTCGATCCGGAATTCGACGGCGTGACTGGAGAGGCCGCGGCGATCGCCGCGCTGACGCGCGAGCTCGGTGTCGCGGTCGTGGTTGGCGCCCCGGGGGCGGACGGCGAATACACCGTTGACCACACCGCGGCGCTCTTCCTGATCGATCCCGACGGTGCCTGGACCGCGGTGTTCGGCACGCCGCACGCCACGGACACGATCGCCCGCGATTTCCGCTCGATCGCGGCCGCGCGCTAGGCAATCATGGCCGGCCGTTTCCGCGAGCGCGCGTTCATCGGCCTGCAGCACCTGCTGCCGCAACACGCACTGTCGCGCCTCGTCGGGGCGATCGCCGGCAGCCGCATCGGTTTCCTGCGTCGGGCCCTGATCGCCGCATTCCTGCGGCATTACCCGGTCGATCTGGCGGAAGCCGCGCGCACCGATCCCACGGACTACGACAGCTTCAACGACTTCTTCACGCGACGCCTCCGCCCGGGCGCCCGTCCGCCCGATTCCGATCCGCGTGCCATGTTGTGCCCGGTGGACGGGATCGTCAGCCAGGCGGGCCGCATCGAAGAGGATTCGCTGCTGCAAGCCAAGGGCATCCGCTATTCGGCTGCGACGCTCCTCGGCGGAGACGCCGCGACCGCCGCGGAGTTTCGCGGCGGCGCTTTCGCGACGCTCTACCTCGCGCCGCACAACTACCACCGTATCCACATGCCCTGCGCAGGCACGCTTCGGCTCGCGCGTTTCGTGCCGGGCGATCTCTTCAGCGTCAATGCCGCGACGGCCGCCGCCGTGCCGTCGCTGTTCGCCCGCAACGAGCGCATCGCCTGCGTGTTCGACACCGCGGCCGGGCCGATGGCGGTCGTGCTGGTCGGCGCCCTCTTCGTCGGCAGCATGAGCCTCGCGTGGGCGGGTGCCGTGCGCCCGCGCGCGCGGCGCGCGGTGACGGAATTGCCGGCGCGCGATCCGTTCATCGCGCTCGACCGCGGCGCCGAGCTCGGCTGGTTCAACATGGGATCGACGGTGATCGTGATGTTCGCGCCGCAGGGACCGTCGCTCGTCGCAGGGCTCGCACCTGGCAGCGCCGTGCGCGTCGGCCAGCGGCTCGCCACGCCCCGATGAACGGCGCGGACTGGCGGCCGAGCGCGGCACCGGGCGTGCTGGTCCAGCGCGCCGCGATGCTCGCGCGGATGCGCGGCTATTTCGCCGGCGAACGCGTCCTGGAGGTGCAAACACCGCTACTCGCGCGCGCGGCGATCAGCGATCCGGCGATCGAGTCGATCGCCGTGCAGCCGCGCCCGGGCCCGCGGCAATTCCTGCAGACCTCGCCGGAGTACCCGATGAAGCGGCTGCTCGCCGCAGGCGTCGGCGATTGCTACCAGGTGTGTCCGGTGTTCCGCGACGGCGAATCGGGCCGCCTGCACAGTCCCGAGTTCACGATGATCGAGTGGTATCGCCTCGGCTTCGGCGTCGCCGAGCTGCAGCGGGATGTCGATCGGCTGCTGCGCGCTGCGACTGCGGGACTGCGCGATTTCGCGCCGGCCCGCGCGGTCACGTATCGCGAAGCGATCGCGAACCACTGCGATCTCGACGTGCGAACCGCGACGCCGGCGGACATTACAACCGTGCTCGAGCGGTACGGCATCCGGCCGGTCGCCGTGGCGGGCTGGGACCGCGATGCCTGGCTCGATCTGCTGATGGGCGCGCTGGTCGGGCCGGCGCTCGGTCGCGATGCGCCGGTCTTCGTCCGCGACTATCCGGCTTCGCAGGCCGCGCTCGCGTGCCTGCACACCGATGCGGACGGCGAGACCGTCGCCGAGCGCTTCGAGCTCTATATTGATGGTGTCGAACTCGCGAATGGCTTCCGTGAACTCGGCGACGCGCGTGAGCAGCGCCAGCGTTTCGAGCGCGACCTCGCCGAGCGGCGCGCGCACGGGCAGGCGGAAAACCCGCTGGACGAACGGCTGCTGGCCGCACTCGCCCATGGGCTGCCGGATTGCGCGGGTGTCGCACTCGGCTTCGATCGCCTGGTCATGGTGGCGCTGGGGTTGCCGGATATGGCGTCGGCGGCGAGTTTCGCCGACGATCGGGACTGAGGAGAGCGCATGCACACGCCGCACACGCCTTCGGGGGACCTGATGCAACAGGCTGCAGGCCTGTTCGCCGGCGAGCGCGATCCGTGGGCCAACGCCGCGAACCTGTCGGCACTGCTGTTCGAGTCGCTGCCGGACTTGAATTGGGCGGGATTCTATTTCCTGCGCGGCGGCGAGCTGGTCGTCGGGCCGTTCCAGGGG
>JANNKZ010000167.1:0-4490 GCA_031396515.1 Gammaproteobacteria bacterium | reverse complement strand
CGATGGAGCCTTGGGGGTCTCCACCAACCGTGAATCGCCTGTTCAATGGGGGCCGCGACCTGAGCGCGGATTCTACAAGACCGGCGTGTAAAAGGGGACGTGTCAGGTGCTCGGTCCCGGCCGGCTGAATCGGCTCGCTCGCTCAGCGGAAAAGACTCGGAAAATTCGCTCGCTTGCCGTCCAGCCGGCCGGGACCGAGCAGGCGGCTCATGCCCTTTTACAGGCCGAGCACATCCGACATTCCGTAAAGACCGGGAGGACGGCCGATGAGCCAGCGCGCGGCTGCCAGTGCGCCGCGGGCAAAGGTCGCGCGGTCGCTGGTCCGGTGGACGAGTTCCAGGGATTCGCCCGTTCCCGCGAACAGGACGTGGTGGTCGCCGACGATGTCGCCCGCGCGGAGCGACGCGAAGCCGATGGTGCCGGGCGCGCGGCCGCCGGTCCGGCCGAGTCGGCCGGCGACCGCCTGAGCCGCGAGCGTCCCGCCGCGTGCGCCGGCAACGATCTCGCCGAGGCGCAGGGCCGTGCCCGAGGGTGCATCGAGTTTGCCGCGATGGTGCGCCTCGAGAATTTCCACGTCGTAATCGGGTGGCAATGCCGCGGCGGCCCGCGCCGCCAGGCCAAATAGCAGGTTCACCGCGAGCGACATGTTGGGCGCAACCAGCACCGGCAACCGCTCGCTCGTGCGGCGAACGCTGGCTAGCCGTTCGGCGTCGAGCCCGGTCATGCCGATCACGAGCGGGATGGCCGCCGATTCGATCGCCGCGAGATTGTCCGCGAGCGCATCCGGCAGCGTGAAATCGATCGCGATCGCCGCGTTGGCGAGCGCCTGGCGACGATCGGCGGTCACGGCAACCCCGAGCAGCGTGCCCTGCGCGACTTCACCGGCGTCGCGGCCGATCGTCGCGGACGTCGGCGATGACAGCGCCCCGCTCAGCGTGAAGTCGACGGACTCGCGGATCGCGCGCACCAGGCACTGCCCCATGCGGCCGCTGACCCCGAGTACCGCGACGTTCGTCATCTCAGCTGCCAATCCTGCTGAAGAACTGCTTCACGCCCTCGAGCCACGAGCGTTCACGGGGATTATGGCGCTTGCCGTCGGCAGCCAGCGCGGACTCGAACTTGCGCAATTGCTCTTTCTGCTCCGAGGAGAGGTCCACCGGCGTCTCGACGACCACGCGGCAGAACAGGTCGCCGGTCGCGCCGCCGCGCACGGGCTTCACGCCTTTTTCGCGTAGGCGGAATACGCGCCCGGACTGGGTGCCGGCCGGCACCTTGATCAGGGCCTGACCATCGAGCGTCGGCACCTCGATGCTGCCTCCGAGCGCGGCAGTGACAAAGCTGACCGGGACTTCGCAGGACAAGTGAGCATGGTCGCGCTCGAAGATCGGGTGCTCGCGCACCACCACCTCCACATACAGGTCGCCGGTCGGGCCACCGTTCCGTCCGGCCTCGCCTTCTCCTGCGAGCCGGATGCGATCGCCGCTGTCGACGCCGGCCGGCACTTTGACCGACAGGCGCTTGCCGGCCCGAACGCGGCCCTGGCCGCCGCACTTAGGGCAGGGATCCTTGATGATCTGGCCGCGGCCCTTGCAGCGCGGACAGGTCTGCTGCACCGCGAATGGTCCCTGGCGGACGCGCACGTGCCCGGTGCCCTGGCAACCGTCGCAGGTGACCGGCGTGTGGCCGCGCGCCGCGCCGGAGCCGTGGCATTCCTCGCATTCCGCGACGGTCTGGAAATCGATTTCGGTCGTGGTGCCGAAGACGGCCTGCTCGAGGTCGAGCGCCAGCTCGTAGCGCAGGTCCGCACCGCGAAAGACGGCATTGCGCCCGCCGCGGCGGCCGCCGCCGCCGCCGAAGATGTCGCCGAACATGTCGCCGAACATGTCGCCGAAAGCATCCGACGGGCTGAAGCCCTGGCCGGCGCCGCGCGCTGCATCGAGCCCCGACTGGCCGTACTGATCATAGGCAGCGCGCTTCTGCGCGTCGGTCAGAATCTCGTAGGCCTCTTTCGCTTCCTTGAAGCTTTCTTCGGCTTCCGTGTCATCGGGATTGCGGTCCGGGTGATATTTCATGGCCAGGCGCCGGTATGCCTTGGTGATGGCATCCTCGGCGGCGTTTCTCGGCACGCCCAGCACCTGGTAGTAATCACGCTTCGACATGCAGCCCCTCAAGCGCGAACGCCGGGTGACTCAGGGTCACCCGGCGGCCGGTGAATCGTCGAACGCGGAATCGAGGCCTCAGTGCGGCTTCGGCCCCTTGTCCTTGATCTCCTCGAACTCCGCGTCGAGCACGTCGTCCTTGGCGGCGTCTTCGCCCGGCCGTGCCGAAGCCGCGGGCTCCGCGCCCGCCGCGCCCGGCTCGGCCTGGTAGGCGCGCTGCACGACCGGCGCGCTCGCTTTCGCAAGTGCCTCGGCCTTGTGCTCAATCGCCGCCTGGTCGTCGCCTTTCAGCACGCCGCGCAGGTCCGACAGCGCCGCCTCGATCGCGACCCGCTCTTCGCCCGTGACCTTGTCGCCGAGGTCCTTGAGCGACTTCTCGGTCGCGTGCAGCAGCGCATCGGCGCGGTTGCGCGTCTCCACGAGCTCGCGGAACTTCTTGTCCTCGGCCGCGTGCGACTCGGCGTCGCGGATCATCTGCTTGATCTCCTCCTCGGAGAGCCCGGAGGACGCCTTGATCACGATCTTCTGTTCCTTGCCGGTCGCCTTGTCCTTCGCCGACACGTGCAGGATGCCGTTCGCGTCGATGTCGAAAGTGACTTCGATCTGCGGCATGCCGCGCGGTGCCGGCGGGATGTCGGTCAGGTCGAACTTGCCGAGCGACTTGTTGTCGGCCGCCCGGTCGCGCTCGCCCTGGAGCACGTGGATCGTGACGCCGCTCTGGTTGTCGTCGGCGGTCGAGAAGACCTGCGATGTCTTGGTCGGGATGGTCGTGTTCTTCTCGATCAGGCGCGTCATCACGCTGCCGAGCGTCTCGATGCCGAGCGACAGCGGGGTGACGTCGAGCAGGAGCACGTCCTTGACGTCGCCCGCGAGCACGCCGCCCTGGATGGCGGCGCCGACTGCGACCGCCTCGTCCGGGTTCACGTCCTTGCGCGGCTCTTTGCCGAAGAAGTCTTTCACGGCCTTCTGCACCAGCGGCATGCGGGTCTGGCCGCCGACCAGGATCACCTCGTCGATTTCGCTGATGGACAGTCCGGCGTCCTTCAGTGCGATGCGGCAGGGCTCGACCGTCCGGCCGACCAGGTCTTCGACCAGCGATTCGAGCTTGGCGCGCGTCAGCTTGAGCGTCAGGTGCTTGGGACCCGAGGCGTCCGCCGTGATGTACGGAAGGTTGATCTCGGTCTGCTGCCCGGACGAGAGTTCGATCTTTGCCTTCTCGGCCGCTTCCTTCAGGCGTTGTACCGCGAGCGGATCCTTGCGAACGTCGACGCCGCTTTCCTTCTGGAACTCGGCCGCGATGTAGTCGATCACCTTGCGGTCGAAGTCCTCGCCGCCCAGGAAGGTATCGCCGTTCGTCGAGAGCACCTCGAACTGGCGCTCGCCGTCCACATCCGCGATCTCGATGATCGAGACGTCGAAGGTGCCGCCGCCCAGGTCATAGACCGCGATCTTGCGATCCTTGCCCTTCTTGTCCATCCCGTATGCGAGCGCGGCCGCGGTCGGCTCGTTGATGATGCGGCGCACGTTGAGACCGGCGATGCGCCCGGCATCCTTGGTGGCCTGGCGCTGCGAATCGTTGAAGTAGGCGGGCACCGTGATCACGGCCTGGGTGACGGTCTCGCCGAGATAGGCCTCGGCGGTTTCCTTCATCTTCTGGAGGATGAAGGCGGAAATCTGGGACGGGCTGTAGTCCTTGCCGCCGGCACCGACCCAGGCGTCGCCATTGGCGCCGTTG
The DNA here is from genome assembly GCA_031396515.1 of Gammaproteobacteria bacterium. GTDB lineage: Bacteria > Pseudomonadota > Gammaproteobacteria > Steroidobacterales > Steroidobacteraceae > SCUD01. The sequence continues at coordinate 596 of JANNKZ010000167.1, read as the reverse complement.
ACGATCCGGTAGGGCACCAGGCCCATGTCCTTCTTGGTCATCGGGTCTTCGAAGCGGCGGCCGATCAGGCGCTTCACCGCGAACACGGTGTTCTCCGGGTTGGTGACCGCCTGGCGCTTGGCCGGCTGGCCGATCAGGCGTTCGCCATCCTTGGTGAAGGCGACGATCGACGGCGTGGTGCGCGCGCCTTCCGCATTTTCGATCACCTTGGGCTTCCCGCCCTCCATCACGGCGACCGCGCTGTTGGTGGTGCCGAGATCGATGCCGATCACTCTTGCCATGTTATTTCCTCTTGGCCCCAGTTCATAAGCTGCGCGCCCCGGGCACCCTTGCAGAGAAGCGGCGCGCGAGGCTCGAATGAAGGCGATATAGGAGCCGATTTTGTTGCGACAAGAAGCCGGGCGCGGCTAAGGGCCGGGCATGAAACGACTTGTGCCGATCATGGCCGCGGCGTTGGCCATCACTGCCTGCGGCGCACGTCCCGCGGACGAGAACTCCCATATGGGCAATCATGGTCAGGCAAGTACGGCCCGCTATGAAAATGTGTTCCGGCTTCCTGTCCTGCCCGGCCGGCCCGGCGCCGGCTATTTCTCGAT
>JANNKZ010000282.1:0-5064 GCA_031396515.1 Gammaproteobacteria bacterium | reverse complement strand
ACGCGAGCGAGCCGCGCGATTCGCGGTCGTGGAACATCACCGGCACACCGAAACTCGGCGCCTCCGCGAGGCGAACGTTGCGCGGGATGATCGTGCGGAACACCCGATCGCCGAAATGCTGGATCAGCTGCGCAGCGACGTCGTTCGAAAGGTTGTTCCGCGGATCAAACATCGTGCGCAGGATGCCTTCGATCTGCAGCCGAGGATTGATTGAGTCGCGCACCTGCTCGATCGTGTTCACGAGTCCCGACAGGCCCTCGAGCGCGTAGTACTCGCACTGCATCGGAATCAGCACGGAATCCGCGGCGGTGAGGGCGTTCACCGTCAGGATGTTGAGCGCGGGCGGGCAGTCGATCACGATCATGTCGTAGCGCTCGCGCACCGGCTCGAGCGCGCGGTGCAGGCGCTGCTCGCGCCCGGCGATCATCGTCAGCAGCCGCACTTCCGCGGCAGTGAGGTCCTGGTTCGCGGGCAGCAGGTCGAATCCGCCCTGCTCGATCGCCACGATCGCATCCGCCGCGGCGCACTCGCCCATCAGCACTTCGGTGGCGCTGCGCTCGAGCGCGCGCTTGTCCACGCCGCAACCCATGGTCGCGTTGCCCTGCGGGTCGAGATCCACGAGCAGTACGCGCCGCTTCACCGCGGCGAGCGACGCAGCCAGATTGACGGCGGTCGTCGTCTTGCCGACGCCGCCCTTCTGGTTCGCGATCGCGATGATCCGCTTCATTGCCTCAAACCCTAGCAAGTTCGACGAGACACCGCTCGGCGGCGAGCCCGGGTACCTCGATCGGGTGCACGTTCAACAACTTCCAGCCGGCGGGCAGGGCCTTGAGCTCCTCATCCGGCCGCCGGCCCTTCATGGCGTACAGCCGCCCGTCGCGCGCCAGCAGCTGCCCGGCCACGCGGACGAACTCAGCAATCGAGCCGAGTGCGCGGGAAATCGCGCCGTCGAAAGCCGGCCGCGGCTTCAGTGCTTCCGCGCGCCCGTAAAAGACTTCGACGTTCGAGAGTGCGAGTGTCGCAACCGCGTGGTGCAGGAAGCCGGCCTTCTTGCCGGTGGATTCGATCAGCGTGTAGCGCCGCCCAGGATTCGCGATCGCGAGCGGCAGGCCCGGAAATCCGGCGCCGCTGCCGATGTCCGCGATGCGCAGGCCGCGAAGCCGCGGCAGCACCGCGAGCGAATCGAGCAAGTGCTTGTCCACGATATCCGCTGGCTCGGTGATCGCCGTCAGGTTGAAGCGCCCGTTCCACTCAACCAGCTCGGCCATCAGCGCGAGCAGCGCCTCCAACTGCGCGGGCTCGAGCGCGACGCCGAGCGCCTCGGCGCCGGCGGCGAGCCGCGCTGCGATCGCGTCGGCGCTCACCTCAGCCGATCTTTACGACCGTGCGCCCGAGCGCGCGGCCTTTCAAGAAATCGTCGAAGGCGCCCGGCAGTTCGTCGAGGCCGATCGTGCGCGTCACGAACTTGTCGAAGTTCCGCGGCTTGAGATCCGTCGAGAGCCGCTTCCAGACGACGAGGCGCACGTCGCGCGGCGTGGCCGAGGAATTGATCCCGAGCAGGTTCACGCCGCGCAGGATGAAAGGCATCACCGTCGTTTCGAGCTTGTGGCTGCCGGCGAGGCCGATGCTCGCGATGTTGCCCCAGGAATCCACCGTGCGCGTGAGCCAGGTGAGGAGCTCGCCGCCGACGTTGTCGATCGCGCCCGCCCACAGTGCGGCCTCCATCGGCCGCTTGCCGAGGTCAATTTCCTGGCGGCGCAGAATGCGCTTGGCGCCGAGTGCCTTCAGGTAGTCGTCGGCCTCCGCCTTGCCGCTCACCGCAACAGCCTCGTAACCGCGGCCCGCAAGCAAATCGATCGCGATCGAGCCGACGCCGCCGGACGCGCCGGTCACGACGACGGGGCCCTTCGACGGCGCCTGACCGTTGTGTTCCATACGATGGATTGCGAGCGCCGCGGTGAATCCCGCCGTGCCGATCGCCATCGCCTGTTCGGCGCTGATGCCCGGCGGCAGCTCGAACACGGAATCGCCCACGACCCGCGCGTATTCGGCATAGCCGCCGTCGAAGGTTTCGCTCAGCCCGCAGCCCGTCACGAGCACCGGCATGCCGGCCCGGAAGCGGGAATCGGTCGAACTCGCGACCTCGCCCGCCAGGTCGATGCCGCCATTCAGAGGGTACTTGCGCAGGATCTTTCCCGCGCCCGTGCCGGCGAGTGCGTCCTTGTAGTTGATGCTCGAAAACTGCACGCGGATCACGACCTCGCCGGCCGTCAGCGCCTCCACGTCCATCGTCTCGAAGCCGGCCGCGACCTTTCCCTCGCGCTCGTGGATCCGGAATGCCTTGAATGCTGTCATGTCATATCCTGTCGAGCCAGTGCTCGATGCCCTGGCAGTTGAGCTCGACGTCGTCGTCGAGGAGGGTGTGCCGCTTCGCATCGTCGCGCGGAAAGCCGTGTTCGTCGAGCCAGCCGCCGAGCAGCGCAAACATGCCGTGCCGCAGCTTGCTTGAGCGATCCGGGGCCTGCGCATAACGGCGGCCGAGGTCGGCGAACGCGTGCACCCGCTCCTTCATCTGACCGGCGAGCCGCGGCAGTTCGCGCACCTCAGCATAGTGCGTGAGGAAGATCGACTGCGGCTGGTACGACATCAACCGGTCCACCGAGGTGCAGAGCGCTTCGGGATCGAAATGCACCGGCGTCGTGGTCGGGAAAATGAACGCACGCCCGTCCACGTCGAAGTCGCGGTACGAAATCCCGAACGTGTCGCCGGAGAAGATCAGCTCGTGGTCGCGGTCCACGACACAGTAATGATGTAGCGCATGGCCCGGTGTATGGATCAGTTCCAGCACGCGCGTGCCGAGCGTGATGCTCGCTCCGTCTGCCGGCACGAACAACCGGTCCTCGTCGATCGGCAAGATCTCGCCGTAGAGCGCGTGGTAGCGCTCCTCGCCATACACCGCGATCGAGCCCGCAATCAACTTCGACGGTTCGGCCAGGTGGCGCGCGCCGCGCGGATGCACGGCGCAGCGCGCATTCGGCAATTCCCTCATCAGGGCGCCCGCTCCGCCCGCGTGGTCGAGGTGCACATGGGTCGTCAGCACCCAGTCCACTTTGGCGGGATCCAGGTTCTTTTCCGCGAGCGCACCCATCAAGTTTGGCAATGAGAGGGCCGTGCCCGTATCCACGAAGGCCGCACGGCCGGAATCCACGACCAGATGGACGGCCGCGAGGCCGGGGCGCACGTAATCCGCATCGATCGCCGTGATGCCGGCGCGGAAATCCGTGGTCTTGCCCGCCGAAAACTTTGTCATGAAGCCTCGCCGCCAATGATCGCATGCCCCGCGGGTCGTGCGGGCGGCGCTGCTGTGGCAATCTAGCCGCCCACGACTGCATGACCCTCCGGGAGCCGCCGATGTTCCGTTTCTTCGTAGCCACCTCCGTCCTGCTTTCCCTGAACGCCGCTGCGGCCGACGTCGAACGCGTCACTCGCGGCAATCTTGCGATCGAGGGCATTCCCGAGATTCCGCCGGCGCTGATCGAGCGCATGCGCCGCTACCAGAACACGCGCAGCGCCGTGCTCGCGGGCTGGACGGCCGACGGACAGATCACGATCAGCACGCGCTTCGGCAATACGAACCAGCTGCATCTGGTCGCGCAGCCCATGGGCGCGCGCCGCCAGATCACCTTCTTCGAGGAACCCGTCACCAGCGCCGACTGGTCGCCGACCGGCGCGCGCAAGGGCGTCATCTACGCGCGCGACAACGGCGGCGACGAAAACTTCCAGCTCGAATACCTCGATCCGGCGGTGGCGGGACAGGTGCGGCTGACCGACGGCACCGGCCGCGCCGGCACCGGCGTCTGGTCCCATGACGGCACGCGCTATGCCTTCCCGTGGACCAAGCGCACCGGCGTCAACACCGACATCTACGTCGAGGATCCGCAGGACCGCATGCAGCCGCAGATGGTGTACGAGGCGAAGGAGACGGGCTGGGACATCGCCGACTGGTCGCCGGCCGGCGAGCACCTGCTGGTCGCGCGTTTCGTGTCGATCAACGAAAGTTACCTGTACGTCTACGATCTCGATAGCGGCGCGCTCATCGAAATCGAGCCGTCGAAGCAGAAGGCCTTTCGCGGCAGCGGGCAATTCTCGCGGGACAGCAAGGGCATCTACTTCACGTCCGACCTCGGCAGCGAATTCCAGACACTGCGCTACTTCGATCCCACGAGCGGCAAGATCACGCCGCTCTCTGCGCACGTGAACTGGGACGTGGACGATTTCACGCTGTCGCGTGACGGCCGCCATCTCGCGTACTCCATCAACGAGGACGGCGCGAACAAGCTGGTGCTGCAGGACCTCGTGGCGAAGAAGGAACTCGTGGCGCCCGAGTTGCCGTTCGGCGTGATCAGTTCGTTCGAGTTCGATGCGGGCGGCGATCGGCTCGCCTTCAGCCTGCAGACGCCCGGCCAGCCCTACGACGTCTGGGTGTACGGACTCGCGGACCGGAAGCTCGAGCGCTGGACGCAGAGCGAGATCGGCATGCTCGACGCGAAACGCTTCGTCGCGCCCGCGCTCGTGCACTACCCGACCTTCGACCAGGTAAAGGGCAAGCCGCGCGAGATCCCGGCCTGGGTCTACAAGCCCGCGGGCGCTGGCCCGCATCCGGTGCTGATCAACATCCATGGCGGACCGGAGAGCCAGTCGCAGCCGACTTTCAGCATTTCTGTGCAGCAGTGGGCCGTCGAACTCGGTTATGCCGTCATCGCGCCGAACGTGCGCGGCTCGACCGGCTACGGCAAGACGTATGTCGCGCTCGACAACGGCTTCAAGCGCGAGGACTCGGTCAAGGACATCGGCGCGCTGCTCGACTGGATCGCGACGCAGCCGGATCTGGACTCCAAGCGCGTGGTCCTGATCGGCGGCTCCTACGGCGGCTACATGGTTCTCGCGTCCATGACGCATTTCAACGACCGCCTGCGCGGCGCGATCGACATCGTCGGCATCAGCAACTTCGTCACCTTCCTGGAAAGCACGGCCGAGTATCGCCGCGACCTGCGCCGGCCGGAG
>JANNKZ010000261.1:0-4283 GCA_031396515.1 Gammaproteobacteria bacterium | reverse complement strand
ACTTCGGGCTGGTAATTCGACGGCAGGCCGCCTTCCTTCTTGGCGCGGCCGGCTTCCTCCATCGAGAGCCCGTAGGTGCGCATGATCTCTTCGGTCAGCTGCTGGCCGCCGAAGGCGAAGTCGCGCGTGTACACGACGACGAGGTCGCGCAACACGCTGAAGGTGGTGGTGCTCGCGCCGAAGTCCACGACCGCGACCGTGCGGTCGATGCCGCCGTCCGGCATCTGGTGCGTGAGCAGGCGGCAGGCGTTCTCAAGCGCGAACGCCTCGACGTCGACCAGCTTGGCGACGAGACCGGAGGCGTTCACCGCCGCGACGCGCTGTTCGACGTTTTCGGAACGGGAGGCGACCAGCAGGACTTCGCGCATTTCCGGGTCCTTCTCCGAAGGCCCGAGCACCTGGTAGTCGTAGCTGACCTCTTCCATCGGGAAGGGAATGTACTGGTCGGCCTGCATCTCGATCTGCTGCTCGAGGTCGGCTTCCGACAGGTTGCGCGGCATCTGCACGGCCTTGGTGATCGCGGCGTCGCCGCTGATCGCCACCGCGCATTCCTTGGAGCGCACGCCCGAGCGCTTGACCGCCCGGCGGATGGCGTCGCCGACCGCTGATGCGTCGACGATGGCCTTTTCATTGATCGCGTTGTGCGGGGTCGGCTCGGCCGCATAGGCCTCGACCCGGTACTGGCCGCCCGATTGCGCGAGCTCGATCAGCTTGATCGAAGAGGTCGTGATGTCCAGCCCGATGAGCGGACGGTACCGCGGTCTCAGCGAAAAAGAAGGCAGCTTGAGCACAAATTTTCCTTTTCAGGTCAGGCTTTTGCGATGCCAATCGCTGCGCGGGGTCAACTTTGCCGGCCAACTATATAGCAAGCAATTGTTAAATTGAACGTGACCCGACTCGCAAATCAGCCGCGAAAGAGTCTTTCCATAAGCCTCGTCTGGGGCCAGCCGGGGGACCGTCCCCCGACCAACCGCCCTGGATCCGGCAGGATTCGCGCCCCTGCGGGGCCTATGTCACCCGATCCGCCGCCGATGCTGCACGTGATCCGGAGCCGGCACCGTGTCTCCCGTCACGATCCGGCAGTCGCAGGGGGGCGACCCCGGCCCCGGCAGTACCTGACATTACTATGCATAATCGTCGCCGGTGATCTCGCGACTGAACCGCCGGTTACGCATCGCCGCCACCGCCATCGTGTCGCTGGCCGGCCTGATCGGGCTTGCGTTCCTCTCCACCTATTACTACCTGAAGCCGACGCTGCCGGACGTCGCGGTGCTGCGCGACGTGCGGCTGCAGGTGCCGCTTCGGGTTTTCAGCCGCGATGGCCGATTGCTTGCGCAGATCGGCGACCAGCGCCGCGTGCCCGTCACCTGGGACGAGATCCCGCAGGTGGTGGTGCAGGCGGTGCTCGCCGCCGAGGACGACCGCTTCTTCCAGCATCCGGGCGTGGACTGGCAGGGCGTCGTGCGCGCGGTCCTCGTCGCGGCCGTGAAGATGGAGGCGACCCAGGGCGGCAGCACACTGACGCAGCAGCTGGTGCGCACGACGCTGATCACGAAGGAACGGCAGCTGCGCCGCAAGCTGCGCGAGATCTATCTCGCGCTCTCGCTCGAGAACGAGCTCACGAAGCACGAGATCTTCACGCTCTTCGTCAACACGCAGTTCCTCGGGCAACGTTCCTACGGTTTCGCCGCAGCCGCGGAAACGTATTTCGGCAAGCCGCTCTCGGAGGTGAACGCGAGCGAGGCGGCGATGCTCGCCGGCATCCTGCAAGCGCCGTCGCGCCTGAATCCCGTCGCGAGCGTCGAGCTGGCGACCGCCCGCCGCACCTACGTTCTCCGCCGCATGCGCGAGCTCGGCTATCTCGACGACGCGGCCTGGCAGGCCGCAATGGACACGCCGGTCTCGCGCGAACTGCACGGCCCGAGCGTGCAGGTGGACGCGCCCTATATCGGCGAGATGGTGCGGCTCGCGCTCTATGAAAAGTACGGCGACAAGCTCTACTCCGACGGCTTCCAGGTCGTGACGACCGTGGACAGCCGGCTGCAGCGTGCTGCCGACGTGGCGCTGCGCAGTGCCGTGCTCGAGTACGACCGGCGGCACGGCTGGCGCGGCGCCAGCGGCCGCCTGCCGTTCGAGGGCGAGACGGACGATGCGATCGCCCGCGCGCTCGAGGAATATCCGGTCGTCGGCGGCCTGCAGCCGGGCGCGATCGTCGCCGTGTCCGCCAATGAGGCGACTGCGGTCGCCCGCAATGGCCACCGTTACCGGCTGCCGATGGACGGCATGCGCTGGGCGCGCATGGACGACAAGCCCGCGCCGAAGAAGGCGGCAGACGTTGTGAAGCCGGGCGATGTCATTTACGTGCTGCCCTCCAACGCCACCGAGGCGCTGTTGGTGCAGCCACCGCAGGTCCAGGGCGCGATCGTCGCGCTCGACCCGCAGGACGGCGCGATCGTCGCAATGTCGGGCGGATTCGACTACCACGCCTCCAAGTTCAACCGCGTGATCCAGGCGCGCCGCCAGCCGGGATCCTCGTTCAAGCCCTTCATCTACTCCGCCGCGCTGGAGGCGGGCTTCACGCCGGCTTCCATCATTCTCGACGCGCCGGTCGTCTACGAGGCGCCCGCGCCCGAAGTCGGCATCGGCGTGCGCGAAGTCGCCGACGGCGAGGAGCCGAAGGCGGAGGACTGGCGGCCGGGCAATGATTCGGGCCGGTTCTACGGGCCGACGCGGCTGCGCGACGCCCTCGTCCGCTCGCGTAACCTCGTGACGATCCGCGTCATGCGCCAGATCGGCGTCCCCTATGCCCGCGAGTACGTGCAGCGCTTCGGCCTGCCAAAGGACCACATTCCGGCGGACCTGACGGCCGCGCTCGGCACTGCCCAGCTCACGCCGATGGAGATGGCGAATGGATTCGCCGTGTTCGCGAACGGCGGTTCACTCGTGACGCCCTACCTGATCGATCGCGTCTACGGCGCCGACGGCAGCGTGCTGGAGCAGGCAAACCCGGCAATCGCCTGCGCGGTCTGCGGCACTTATTCGAACTTCAGCGGGCCGCCACCGACCGCCGTGCAGGGCGCCGCGGTCGCCGCGGAAATCGGCGGCGGCCTGGTGCCGCCGACCGAGGAAGAGCGCGCGCCACGCGCGATTTCCGAGGCGAACGCCTGGATCATGACCGACCTGCTCCGCGACGTCGTGCGCCGCGGCACCGGCCAGCGCGCGCTCGCGCTCGGGCGCGGCGACATCGCCGGCAAGACCGGCACGACCAACGACGGCCGCGACGCCTGGTTTTCCGGCTTCAGTCCGGACGTGGTCGCGACCGCCTGGGTCGGCTTCGACCAGGAGCGGCCGCTCGGCCCGGATGAGGAAGGCTCGCGCACGGCGTTGCCGATGTGGATCTATTTCATGCGCGAGGCGCTCGCGGGCCGGCCGCAGCATCGCCTGCCGATGCCGGACGGCGTCGTCACCGCGCGCGTCAACTACGACCCCGGCCAGATTGGCAGCGAGGAAACGGCGCCGGCCAGCGACTTCGAGTTCTTCCTGGCCGATCACCTGCCGGCGGGCGTCCAGGGTGCGACCGAGGGCAGCGTGCAGACTTCGTCGCCGCAGCGCTACGAGGAACCGATCTTCTAATGACGCGGCATCGGCCACGCACGGACATGCTCCGTCAGGCGATCGCCCGCGAAGCGGCGCGGCTCATGATCGAGCACGGCCACGAGGACTACGGGATCGCAAAACGCAAGGCGGCCGAGCGGTTCGGCGTCACTGACCTTGCCGTGCTGCCGAAGAACACCGAGATCGAGGAGGCGCTCGCCGAGCACCAGCGCCTGTTCGTCCCGGACACCCATGCGAGCGAGCTTTCCGCGATGCGCAGCACCGCCCTCGAAGCGATGCGCCTGTTCGCCGACTTCGAGCCGCGGCTGGTCGGGCCATTGCTGTCCGGCACGGCAACGGCACACAACGACATCACGCTGCACCTCTTTTCCGACACGCCCAAGAGCGTCGCCGTGCGACTGATCGACCGCAGCATTCCGCACGAATTCGGCGAGCGCCGCTTCCGCGTGCAGCGCGACGAGATCGAGGCCTATCCGGTCGTGCGCTTCAATGCCGGCGGCCACGATGTGGACGCAACCATCTTTCCGCTCGACGGCATCCGCCAGGCGCCGCCGGGACCGGTGGACGGCCGGCCGATGCGGCGTGCAACCGTCGAAGAAGTCGCGAGCCTGCTAGCGGCGGAATAAAGGGGTCGCATCCCTTTAGGTGTTTTTCCACCTAAAGGGATG
>JANNKZ010000254.1:0-4531 GCA_031396515.1 Gammaproteobacteria bacterium | reverse complement strand
GGGCGATGCTCGCGGCCATGCCGCTGTTCGCCGGGCTCCCGCGCAGCATCATCGACGCGGCGGTCGCGGAACTCGAGTGGACGTCGCTGCCGGGCGGACGGCTGCTGTTCGACGCGGGCAGCCCGTCGAATGCCATTTATTACGTGGTGAGTGGCTGCCTCGGCGTGTTCGGGCCGGACGGCGATCTGATCGGCCGCGTGGCCGCGGGCGAAAGCGTCGGCGAGATGGGACTGATCGTGTCGCGACCGCGTACGGCAACCGTACGGGCGCTGCGCGATTCCGAACTCGCCTCGCTCTCGGCCGGCACCTTCGAGCGCGTGCTGCTCGGCCATCCGGAGGCGATCCTCCGCCTCGCGCGCCTGACCGTCCAGCGCATCGAGAGCAGGGAAGCGGAGCGCGAGCGGCAGATGACGCCGCGTACGCTGGCGCTGATCCCGCAGGACGCGGGCATGGATCTCGCGCCGGAGGCGCGCGCGCTGGTTGCCGCGCTCGCCCGCTACGGCCGCGTCGATCTCGTCACCGGCCAGCGCGCCGGCAGCCACAGCCCGCAGTGGTTCCACGAAGTCGAGTCGCGCAACGACTTCGTGCTCTATGCCGGCGATGCCGGCGACACCCCATGGACACGGTTGTGCCTGCGGCAGGCCGACGTCGTGCTGCTGCTCGCCCGGGCAAAGAGCGACCCGGGTGCCTGGACCGGCCCCGAATGGCAGGAAGGCGCGCGGCGCCGCGCGGAACTCCTGTTGGTACACGAGGGCGCATTCACGAACGGCGCCGCCGCGCGCTGGCTGGCGGTGCTGCCGGGCATGACCTGCCATCACGTCCGCGGCGCACACGATTACGAGCGGATTGTGCGCCTGCTCACCGGGCGCGCGGTCGGGCTCGTGCTCTCGGGCGGCGGCGCGCGCGGCTTCGCGCACCTCGGCGTGGTGCGCGCCCTGCGCGAGCACGGCGTGCCGATCGACATCGTCGGCGGCAGCAGCATGGGCGGCATCCTCGCCGCGGGCGTCGCCTCCGACTGGGACGACGCGGATCTCGTCGAGCGGTTCCGCCGCTGCTTCGTCGACACCAATCCCCTCTCCGACTACACGCTGCCGATCGTCTCGCTGGTGTCCGGGCGCAAGGTCGGACAGCTGCTGAAGCGGGAACTCGGCGAGATCGACATCGAGGACCTGCCGCTGCCGTTCTTCTGCGTGTCCTCGAACCTGACGACAGGCCGGACGGCGGTGCACCAGCAGGGACCGCTGTGGCGGTGGCTGCGTGCTTCCGTCGCGATACCGGGCGTGCTGCCGCCGGTATTCCACGGCGGCGAGGTGTACGTGGACGGCGGCGTCATGAACAACCTGCCGGTGGACGTCATGCGGGCAAAAGGCCGCGGCCCGGTGATCGGCGTGGACGTCGGCGCGGATCGCGCATTCACGACCGACATCGAGGCGACCGAAACGCCGCCCTGGTGGAACCTGCTGCTCGGCCGCCGCGGCGGACGCCGCCGCCCGAACATCCTGCAGATCCTGTGGCGCACCGGCATGGTCAACAGCGCGACCGCGACGATGCTGCGCCGCTCGCAGAGTGACCTGCTGCTGACGCCCGCGCTCGAATCGCTCGACCTCCTCGACTGGAAGTCCTTCGGGCGCGCCATCGACATCGGTTATCGCGACGCCTGCGAGCGTCTCGCGGGCGGCGCGCTCGCGCGGCTCCAGGCGGTGTACGCCGGTCGATGACAGCGAAGCGCGCCTGGCAGTTCTGGATCGACCGCGGCGGCACCTTCACCGACATCATCGGCCGCGCGCCGGATGGCCGCCTGATCGTGGACAAACGCCTGTCGGATCGCCGCGCGGGCGCGATCGACCCGGGCGTTGCCGGCATCCGCGCGCTGCTCGAGCGCCACGACGGGCCGGATGCCGCGATCGAGGTGATCCGCATCGGCACGACGGTTGCGACCAATGCGCTGCTCGAGCGGCGTGGCGTGCCGACCGCGCTCGTGACGACCGCGGGCTTCGGTGACGCGCTCGCGATCGGCTACCAGAACCGCCCAGAGCTCTTCCGCCTTCGCATCGACCTGCCTGCGCCGCTCTACCGCGAGGTGGTCGAGGCCGGCGAGCGCGTTACCGCCGAGGGCGAGGTGCTCCGCCCGCTCGAAGAGGCGAGGCTGGTCGGGGAACTGGCGCGCCTGCGCCGCGCCGGCATCGTCGGCATCGCCATCGTCTTCCTGCACGGCTATCGCCATAACGCCCACGAACGGCGCGCGGCCGAACTCGCGCGCGCAGCCGGCTTCGACGAAGTAATCGCATCGCACGAGGCTTCGCCGCTGATCCGCTTCGTAAGCCGCGGCGACACGACGGTCGTCGACGCCTACCTGACGCCGCTGCTCGCCCGCTACGTGCGCGAGTTCCGCGCCGGCCTCGGCCCGCGCCAGCGCGACGTGCGCCTCGAGTTCATGCAGAGCAACGGCGGGCTGGTCGCGCCCGACGCATTTCGCGCCTGCAATGCCGTGCTGTCGGGCCCGGCGGGCGGGCTGGTTGCGACCGCGCGCATCGCCGAGTCCTCGACACGACCGAAGCTGATCGCTTTCGACATGGGCGGCACCTCGACCGACGTCGCGCTCTACGACGGCGCGCTGCCGCAGCGCTTCGAGACGCTGGTCGCGGGCGTGCGCCTGCAGGCGCCGATGATGAACATCCATACGGTCGCCGCCGGCGGCGGCTCGATTCTCGCCTTCGACGGCGGGCGCTTACGCGTCGGCCCCGAGTCCGCAGGCTCGGTGCCCGGCCCCGCCTGCTATCGCAATGGCGGCCCGCTGACTGTCACCGACCTGCAGGTCCTGCTTGGGCGCATCCGGCCGGAGGATTTCCCGGCGATTTTTGGCCCGCGCGGCGACCAGCCGCTCGACGCTGCGATCGTCCGTCGCCGCTTCACGGAGCTCGCGGACGCGACTGCCGCCGGGTCCGGCGTCGAGCACCTCGCCTCGGGTTTCCTCGCGGTCGCGGTCGAATCCATGGCGCGCGCGATCCGCCACGTGTCGGTGCGCCAGGGCCACGACCCGGCCGCGTTCGCGCTCTGCTGCTACGGCGGCGCTGCACCCCAGCACGCCTGCCTGGTCGCCGATGCGCTCGGCATACCCGAGGTGCTGATCCATCCGCTCGCCGGCGTGCTGTCCGCCTGGGGCATCGGCCTCGCCGACCGACGGCTGATGCGTCGGAAAAGCCACGAAGCGCCGCTCGGGTCGTTGACGGCGGCGCAGCTCGACCGCGAGTTCGCGGCGCTCGCGTCGGAGTTGCCCGCCGAAGGCGAACCGGTCCTGCACCGCGTGCTCGAACTGCGCGCGCCCGACACGGAGACCGCGATCGCGGTGCCGATGGGCCCGTCGGATGAAGTCGCCCGCGAATTTCGCGCGCGCTTCGAGCGCCGATTCGGTTTCGCGCCCGCCGGCCAGGACCCGATCATCGCGACGCTGCAGGTCGAGGCGGTCATCGCCGGCGAGCGCCAAGCGATGGAGCCTGCGGCCGCGAAGCGCGCGGCGACTGGAACGGCGCGCGCCTGGTTCGACGGCTGGCAGGAGGTCGCGCTGCATGAGCGCGCCGCGCTGCAGCCGCGCCAGCGGGTCGACGGACCGGCGCTGATCGTCGAGCCGAATTCCACGACCGTGATCGAGCCGGGATGGACGGCCGAAGGACTGGAAGACGGCATGCTGCGGTTGCGGCGGAACGAGGCTGCGAGTGCATCGGCCGCTGATCCGGCGATTGCCGACCCGGCGCAGCTCGAACTCTTCAACCATCGCTTCATGCAGGTGGCCGAGCAGATGGGCGCGGTGCTGCAATCGACCGCGGTGTCGGTCAACATCCGCGAGCGCCTCGATTTCTCCTGCGCCCTCTTCGACTCGAGCGGCAACCTGATCGCCAATGCGCCGCACATGCCGGTTCACCTCGGTTCGATGGGCGCGAGCGTGCGCGCGGTGATCGACGCGAATGCCGGCGCGCTCCGGCCGGGGCGTGCGTGGATGCTGAATGCGCCCTACGCGGGCGGCACCCACCTGCCGGACATCACGGTCGTCACGCCCATGTTCGTTGCGGACGAGTCCGCGCCCGCCTTCTTCGTCGCCTCGCGCGCGCACCACGCCGACATCGGCGGCATCACGCCAGGCTCAATGCCGCCGGACTCGCGGACCATTCACGAGGAAGGCGTGCTGATCGACAACTTCCTGCTCCAGGACGGCGGCCGGCTGCGCGAAGCCGAATTGCGCGCGCTGCTCGCGGGCGGAAGCTGGCCCGCGCGCAATCCCGACCAGAACGTCCTCGACCTGAAGGCGCAGCTCGCCGCGAATGCGCGCGGCGCCGCCGAGCTCGCGGCGCTGATCGCACGCGTCGGGCGCGACGCGGTCACGCACTACATGGCGCACGTCCAGGACAACGCGGAGGCCTGCGTGCGCGAGGTCATCGGGCGGCTGCAGGATGGCCATCGCCGTTATGAAATGGACGACGGCAGCGCGATCGAAGTGCGGGTCACGGTGGACCGGCAGGCGCGGAGCGCCGTGATC
>JANNKZ010000236.1:0-3090 GCA_031396515.1 Gammaproteobacteria bacterium | reverse complement strand
CGCGCGGATCCGGGTCACGATCGGCACCATGCGCTCTCGCCGCAATTCGGGGCACATGTAGTAGTAGTCGTAGTTCGGCGTGTTGACGCGAATCGAGTTCGACAGGCGCCCGATCGAACGCCGCGCGGTGATCGGCGCATCCGACGCGCCCTCCGCCTCGCTGAAGAGATCCGACATGCGCAGGTTCAGCCGCTGGCTGAGCTGGAGCAACTTGTCGTAGGTGAGCGTCAGTCGATCGTGCTCGACCTTCGCGAGGGTCGAGAGCGGGATGCCGGTGCGCTCGCTCATCTCCTTCAGCGTCCACTGGTTGCGCTGGCGCAATCCGCGCATCAGGCTGCCGAGCGTCGGTCGTTGGCGTTTCGCGGTGGTCATGGCATCCGATTCTACGGGGCGGCGCCTTTGACGTCATTCTCCGATTAGGCCTATCATGGCCTCATTGGGATAAGCGCCCGGGGGTGACGCATGCGTGCTTTCTGCCTGTTCGCGGCTCTGATCAGCGCCGCGGCGATCGCCGAGACAACTGCAACGACCGAGGCGCCTGCGGCGCCGGTCGAACCCACGGCGGCGCCGGCCGGCAGGCCGCTCGAGCGCGCCGACGTCGAAGCCTGGCTCGACGGTTTCATGCCCTTCTCTCTCGCGCGCGGCGACATCGCGGGCGCGGTGGTGGTCGTCGTCAAGGACGGCCAGATACTTCTGCAGAAAGGCTACGGCTATGCCGACGTCAAGGAACAGAAGCCGGTCGATCCGGAAAACACCCTGTTCCGTCCCGGTTCGGTGTCGAAGCTCTTCACCTGGACGGCCGTGATGCAACAGGTCGAGCGCGGCAAGCTCGACCTCGACGCCGACGTCAACCAGTACCTCGACTTCGAGATTCCGTCGGGCCCCGGCGGCAAGCCGATTACGCTGCGCAACATCATGACGCACACGGCGGGATTCGAGGAAACGGTCAAGGAACTGATCACGACCGACATCGCGACGCTGCCGAAGCTCGGCGACCTCGTGAAGGGCCGCATCCCGGCGCGCATCTTCGAGCCGGGTACGACGCCCGCGTATTCGAACTACGCGACCGGCCTTGCCGGCCATCTCGTCGAGCGGACGTCCGGCCTCAGCTTCGACGACTTCCTCGACCAGAACATCTTCGGCCCGCTCGGTATGACGAAGTCGAGCTTCCGCCAGCCGCTCCCCGAGGCGCTGTTCGCCAACATGTCCAAGGGCTACAAGCTCGGCTCGGACGACAAGCCGGCCGACTACGAGCTGATCGGCCTCGCGCCGGCCGGTTCGCTCGCCTCGACTGGCGCCGACATGGCGAAGTTCATGATCGCGCACCTGCAGAAGGGTGCGTACGGCGAGAACCGGATCCTGTCAGCGGAAACCGCTGACAAGATGCACACCAGCGCGCTGACGCTGCTGCCGCCGCTCAACCGCATGGTGCTCGGCTTCTACGAGACCAACATCAACGGCCACCGCGCGATCTCGCACGGCGGCGACACCATGTACTTCCACAGCAACCTGCACCTGTTCCTCGACGATAACGTCGGCCTCTACATCTCAATGAACAGCACCGGCAAGGAAGGCGCGGCGGGGCCGCTCCGCACCGGCCTATACCGCGAATTCGCGAACCGCTATTTCCCCGGCCCGGCCGTGACCGGGACCGTGGACGAAAAGACCGCGGCCGAACACACGCGCCTGATCAGCGGCAACTACGTGCTGTCGCGCCGGCTCGAGACGAACCTGATCAGCATCCTGAACCTCGCGGGCGGTGTCACCGTCGCGCCGAACGAGGACGGCTCGATCTCGGTTTCGATCCTGAACGGGCCGCACGGCAAGCCGAGCAAATGGCGCGAGGTCGCGCCATTCGTCTGGAAGGAAGACGGCGACAACACGCGGCTCGCCGCCGAAGTCGTGGATGGCCGCGTCACGCGCTTCAGCTTCGACGACTTCGCGCCGATCATCTGGTTCCAGCGCGCGCCCGCCGCAACCTCTCCGGCATGGATGATGCCGGCGACTGTCGCGAGCCTCGCGATCCTGCTGTTGACGGTGCTCGCCTGGCCGATTGCCGCACTGGTCCGCCGCCGGTACCGCCAACCACATCCGTTCGCTGGCCGCGAGCAGCGCGCCTATCGCTGGGTGCGCATCGGCGCCCTCGCCTCCGCGCTCGCGATCATCGCCTGGGGCGGGCTCGCGGTCGCCATGCTCTCCGACCTCGCGATGATGACCTCGGCGCTCGACCCGTGGATCCTGGTGCTGCACATCCTGGGCTCGATCGCGGTGTTCGTCGGCCTCGCGCTCGCGATCTGGCACGTGATCGTGGTGTGGAGCGGCAAGC
The DNA here is from genome assembly GCA_031396515.1 of Gammaproteobacteria bacterium. Taxonomy (GTDB): domain Bacteria; phylum Pseudomonadota; class Gammaproteobacteria; order Steroidobacterales; family Steroidobacteraceae; genus SCUD01. The sequence goes on along the minus strand of JANNKZ010000236.1, from coordinate 764 downwards.
GCCGCTGGACCTCGAAAGTCTGGAGCGTACTGCTCGTGCTCGCGACCGCCATGCTGCTGTGGCTCGCCATCAGCTATCACCTGGTCGGGCTCAGCGTGGAGTACTGATGACGCTCGAGGTCTCGCAGGAACGCCTGCTGCTCTCGGCGCCGTTCGTCATATCGGGCTACACCTTCGTCGACATGGCGGTGGTCGTGGGGCGCAGAGCGCGCCCCCGCCTCGAAGGCCGCGGCGAAGCGGCGGGCGTCTACTACCTCGGCGACGACGCGGCGCACATGACGGCCGAGATCGAGTCGGTGCGCGCCGAAATCGTGGCGGGCGCCGACCGTGAGGCGCTGCAGCGCCTGCTGCCGCCGGGAGGGGCACGGAACGCCCTCGATTGCGCGCTCTGGGACCTGGAGGCGCGCCGCGCGGGACAGCCGGCATGGCGGCTCGCCGGACTCGCCGCCCCGCGCCCGCTCACGACCACCTTCACGGTCGGCGCCGGCGATCCCGGCGCGATGGCCGCCAAGGCGGTCAGCTTTGACCAGGCGAAGTCCATCAAGCTCAAGTTGACGGGCGACGCCGCCCTCGACGCGGAGCGCGTGCGCGCAGTGCGGAAGGTGAGGCCGGACGTCTGGCTCGGCGTGGACGCGAACCAGGGCTTCGACGCCGGCGGTCTCGCGGCGCTGATGCCCGCGCTCGTTGCCTGCAAGGTCAAGCTGCTGGAACAGCCGGTCGCGCGCGGGCGCGAAGCCGAACTCGATGGATTCAAGAGCGCCATCC
>JANNKZ010000155.1:0-4015 GCA_031396515.1 Gammaproteobacteria bacterium | reverse complement strand
CTCGACGAGGCATTCGACGTGGAGGTGGATGGCTGGAAGGGTGAGAGTGGAAGTGCGCTCAGGAACAACGACCACCTTCGCCGGTTCGTCATCGACGTTGCGGAGCGTTTTGCGATCGGCGGCGATCTGCGTGTCAACTTCCTGCGCGCCGGCGATCGGGCAGTCGCGATGGGGATCCTCATCGAGTTCAATCAGCGCCTGTGGGAAATAAAGATCGGCTACCGGCAATTGGCCACAAGCGCCTCGCCCGGGAGGCTGTTGCTGTCGGAAACCCTGCGTGAGGCCTGCGGCAGGGGTCTCCACGGCTACGAATTTCTCGGTTCCGGTGACCGCCAACAGCTGGACTGGGCCAACGCAGGCCGGTCGTTGCACACGGTCGTCTACTACCCGTACACCGCGAGCGGCCTCTGGGCCTTTGCAGCCGATCTTTTCAGTAGACTGATGCGCCGCCTGCGACGGAGGACCCGCGCGGCGATGAGTCATATTGACGCACGAAAATCCGTGCGTCAGGCTGCCGCGCAGCCAGCGGGAGACAGGACATGACGACTCTGGAAGCCCAGTTCCATTCGGCTCAGACCGACGTGCAGCAGCTGTCCGAACGCCCCGACAACGACACGTTGCTCGAACTCTATTCCTTCTACAAGCAAGCGACCGAGGGTGATGTCAGTGGCGACAAGCCCGGCGCGTTCGACTTCAAGGCGCGCGCGAAATACGAGGCTTGGGAGGCCCGCAAGGGCATGAGCAAGCAGGTCGCGATGAAGGCCTACGTGCGGCTCGTCGAGCATCTCAAATAGGCATGCCCGCCGGCCGCCCGGCCGTCCCGCTCGCGATCGTCGCAGCCCTCCTGCCGGCGCTCGCGCTGTTCGCCGCCCTGCCCTCTCGGCCGATGATTCTCGCGGTGCTGAACGACGCCGCGCATGCACCGGTGTTCGCGTTGCTCACTCTCGTGCTCCTGCGGCTGCTCGGAACGCTCACGCCCTGGACCCGGACCGTGCGCATTGCCGCGGCATTTGTGCTCGCGGTCGCAATCGGCGGCGCCGTGGAAGCGCTGCAATCGCTGATTGGCCGCGACGCCGAGTGGAGTGACCTGGTGATGGATACACTCGGCGCGGCGGCTGCGACCGGTATCGCGATCGCCGCAGCGGGGCGGCGCTGGATCGGCGGCGCGCTTTTCGTGGTCGCCGCCGGCACCGCGTTCTGGCCGCTCGGCGAGGCGTGTCTGGCGTACCTGGAGCGGCAGCGCCAGTTTCCGGTCGTCATGGATTTCGATTCGCGACTCGACTGGTTTTTCCTGCGAAGTCAGGGCGTCGCGGTCGACACCGGCGCAGAATGCGCGGCCTTTCATGTTACGGGCGGCCGCTGGCCCGGCATTTCACACCTCGAGCCGCAACCGGACTGGCGCGGGCATAAGACACTGATCGTCGATGTTTCGAATCTCGGTCACGATGCGCTCGGTCTGACACTGCGCGTGCACGACGCCAGCCACGACAACCGTGCCGCAGACCGATTTAACCGCCGGTTCGAGCTGGCTCCCGGCGCGCACCAGCGGATTACCGTGCTGCTTGCGGATATCGCCGCAGGACCGCGGACTCGCAAGTTGGATCTCGGTCGGATTGCGGGCCTTATCCTGTTCGCAGACGACCGCGCGCGCGCGGGGGAATCCGGCTTCTGCGTGCGCCAGATCGCGATCACGTGAGCCGCGCGCGCCATTAAGTAAAAACCGGCGCGCGACCTGGCCGGAATTGTGTGACGCGCTTGCGTTTGTGAACGAGTTCTCGCGCGACTGCGTCCGCCACGGCGTATCGTTCAACACTGACAGTGAAACACGGCAAACCCGTCGAAAGGCGGGGACGCAAAGCTTCCGGTCTGTCGGCCACGAGGCCCACGATAGCGGGGTTGCCACTTGGAAGACGCGCGATCGCGCGTCCGGCAACGACCCACATTCGCGGACTCCACGGCAGCCCGGCTTGAACAGGCAGGGGTATGGCAGTGGAACGACCGACAATTTTTTCGGTATTCGCAGTCGCCATGTTGACGAGCCTGCTCGCATACGCGGCGCCTGCGGAAGCAGGGCCCGGGAAGTGCAAGGCGGGCCAGCGCAATCCCAATTGCCCGGCCGCGACCGACAACCTGCCGCCGAGCATCTCCGGCTCTCCTGCCGCATCCGTCATGACCGGACAGAACTATAGCTTCACGCCCGCGGCCATCGATCCCGACGGAAACGCGCTCACGTTCACAATCGCCAACCGTCCCGCCTGGGCGACCTTCAGCGCCTCGACGGGCCGTTTGTCCGGTACGCCGACATCGGCCGCTGTCGGTGAGTATGTGGAAATCCGCATCGGGGTCAGCGACGGTGTCGTTACTGCGTCGCTTGCGCCATTTTCGATTGCGGTCAACCAGTCGAACCGAGCCCCGGCGATAGGCGGCAATCCGCCACGCAATGTGCTAGCAGGCGAAACGTATGTTTTCGTGCCGAGTTCGAGCGACGCGGATGGCGACCCGCTGACATTCACGATCACGAATCGCCCCATGTGGGCGTCGTTTGACGGCAATACAGGTCGACTCAGCGGCACACCGGGCGCTGGATCGACCGGCAGCTACGAGAACGTCACTATCCGCGTTACCGACGGCAGCTTGACCGCAACGATGCCGGCATTCGCGGTGGACGTGCAAGCCGCCGCGACTGGCAGCACGACATTGTCCTGGCAGGCACCGACGACGCGCGTGGACGGCAGTCCGCTGACCGACCTCTCCGGATACCGCATCCGCTACGGGACGTCGCCCGGTAACTATCCGAACATCATCACGATCACCAATGGCTCCGTGACGACTGCCGTGGTGTCCAATCTCCTGCCCGGCACCTATTACTTCGTCACGACCGCGATTGACGGAGCCGGCGTGGAAAGCGGCTACTCGAGCCAGGTGTTGACGACGATCCAGTGACGGTCTGCGCGGCAGCGCGCATGGCCGGAACGCGCTCGGCGCACGTCAAAGCTTGAAGCGACAGCCAGCCGCGATACACCCGGGCCCATTCAGTCCACTTGAATCCAGGTCGCGCCAGTTCGGCGCCGGTCTGTCGAATTTTCTTACAAAGCTTCGGTCGAACACACGCATAAATTGAAGGCTTCGTCTCAAGTCATTGGTTTTACTTGTGTTTTTTATCGTGGCATCGAACTTGCAGATTCCTAGGTCGAAGCGAGGAACGCTTTGGGAGCGCGAAGACGATGCTTAAGCAAATGATGGGCGGTGTGGTGCTGGTGTGGCTCTTGGCGATTGCGGCGCCGGCGCTTGCGATCCCGATTTCTGGGGAAGTGACAACCACCGGCAGGTTCCGCACAGACACCGGTAACCTGGCGACGGCCACTTACCTCGACTTCGGAAACGTTCGGACCGTCAGCGGCACAGGCGATTACAGTGCCGTGAACGGGAACAGCCAATGGGTCAATTACCGCGACTTCGTGTTCAGTCCTGGCCTATTGCAGGCCGTGGAGCCCCTCTGGAGCTTCTCGATTGGATCGACGGCATACAGCTTTGCGATGCATAGCGTATCCATCCTGGCTCAGAACGCGACCACGCTCTCGCTGTTCGGGTCTGGCCTTCTGTCGATCACGGGATTTGATCCGACGCCCGGGATCTGGGAGTTTTCGGTGACGCGTTTGTGCCCCGATGCGAGCTGCGCTGGCCGCTTCAAGTTCACGGCCGATTCGTCTGCGACGTCGGTGCCGGAACCTGGCACTCTGGCCCTGCTCGGACTGGGCCTGCTAGGACTCGGCCTGGTACGTCGCAAGCTGGCCTGAAGCGCCCGAATACATGAATCAAGAAGGGCCCCGAAAGGGGCCCTTTTTTTTGTCCGCAGAAAATGGGGCGTCCCCACGGGGATGGCTCGGGCCTTCGGCCCTCGTCCCTCACGGAGTTCGGGACCGGGGCGCCGAGGCGGGGGCGGCCGTGGCGGACCCGGGCCGGGCGCGGGTAGGAACCCCCCCGGGGTGTACTACATAATATGAAGAGCAAAAAT
>JANNKZ010000193.1:0-6600 GCA_031396515.1 Gammaproteobacteria bacterium | reverse complement strand
CGTGCACGAGCCGTTGCGGGACCCCCGAGTGAGCGAGTGTCCGTTCTTCCGAGCGAACGAGGGGAGTCCCGCAGGCGATGTGCGCGCCGGACCGCGGCAAACCGGGCATGCCAGCTGCGGAAGTCGATCGCATGAGTGCATACAGCCGGGACGAGATGATGACGGTGGCCGCAGCGCGGTTGCTGCGAGACGGCCAGGTCTGCTTCGTGGGAATCGGGTTGCCGAGCGCCGCGTGTAATCTGGCGCGGTTGTCGCATGCGCCCGGACTCGTGCTGATCTACGAATCCGGCACCATCGGCACGCGCCCGACGGTGCTGCCGCTCTCGATCGGCGACGGCGAGCTCGCCGAGACCGCCACCTGCGTCGTGCCGCTGCCCGAGATCTTCAGCGACTATCTCCAGGCCGGCCGCATCGACGTCGGTTTTCTCGGTGCCGCGCAGATCGACCACCTCGGCAACCTGAACAGCACGGTGATCGGCCCCTACGCCAAGCCGAAGACGCGCCTGCCGGGTGCCGGTGGCGCAACCGAAATTGCCGCGCACGCTCGCCAGGTATTCATCGTCATGAAGGCGACGCCCCGAAGCTTCGTGAAGGCGATCGACTTCCAGACGAGCGGCGGGCATTTCCCCGGCCGGGCGGCGAGCGGCGCGAAAGGCGGCGGGCCCGCCGTGGTCGTGACCGACGTCGGCATCCTGAAACCGCTGCCGGGCAGCGGCGAACTCGCGCTTTCCGTAAGCTATCCCGGCATTCCGGTCGAGGAAGCGCGCGCCGCCATCGGCTGGCCGCTCACGCTCGCGCCCGAGATCGAGACCCATACGGCGCCGACGGCGTCCGAGCTCGCGGCGCTCCGCGCGCTCGAGGCCCGGACGGCTGCCGCGCACCGTGAACCCGTGAGACTGCCATGAAAGCGAAAAATCCCCACATCAAGACCGAGCTGCCGGGACCGAAGTCCCGCGCGCTGATCGAGCGCGACCAGAAGGTGGCCTCGCCCTCCTATCCGCGCGACTACCCGTTCGTGATCTCGCACGGCAAGGGCACCGAGGCCTGGGACGTGGACGGCAACCGCTTCCTCGACTTCGCGGCCGGCATCGCGGTCTGCGCGACCGGGCATGCGCATCCGCGCGTCGTCAAGGCGGTGCAGGACGCGGCTGCGAAGTTCATCCACATCTCGAGCGACTATTGGCACGAGGAGATGACCGCGCTGGCCGAACGCCTGTCTGCGCTGGTGCCGCTCGGCGAGCCCGGCATGTGCTTCTTCTGCCAGTCGGGCACGGAATCGGTCGAAGGCGCGATCAAGCTCGCGCGCTACGTGACGAAGCGGGGCCGCATCATCGCCTTCCTCGGCAGCTTCCACGGCCGCACCATGGGCTCGCTGTCGCTGACTTCCAGCAAGTACACGCAGCAGGCGGGATTCTTCCCGAGCATGCCGGGCGTGACGCACGTGCCCTACCCGAACCCGTACCGGCCGCTGTTCGCGGGCGCCGATCAGGGCAAGGCCGTGCTCGACTACATCCGCATGCTGTTCGAGCGCAATGTTCCCGCGAATGAAGTCGCGGCCATCGTGGTCGAGCCCCTGCAGGGCGAGGGCGGTTACCTGGTGCCGCCGGACGGTTTCCTCCAGGGCCTGCGGCAGATTTGCGACGAGAACGGGATCCTGCTCGTGTTCGACGAAGTGCAGTCCGGCATCGGCCGCACCGGAAAGATGTTTGCCGCCCAGCATTCGGGGGTGACGCCCGACATCATGACGCTCGCTAAAGGGCTCGCCTCCGGCATGCCGATCGGCGCGGTCGTCGCGAAGCAGAGCCTCATGAGGCAATGGAAGAAAGGCGCGCACGGCAACACTTTCGGCGGCAACCCGGTCTGCTGCGCGGCGGCGAACGCGACCATCGACCTCGTGCGCGAACAATTCATGCAGAACGCGGCGAAAGTCGGCGCACACTTCATGAAGCGCCTCGAGGAAATGCGCCCGGACTATCCCTGCATCGGCGACATCCGCGGCCGCGGCCTGATGATCGGCGTGGAGTTGATCGAGAAGGACGGTTCGCCCGCGAAGAAGCTCATGGATCCGCTGCTGCATCGCGCCTACCAGAACGGGCTCCTGCTCCTGACCTGCGGCGTCTCGACGCTGCGCTTCATGCCGCCGCTCTGCGTGACCGAGACGGAGGTGGACGAGGCGATGATTTATCTCAAGCAGAGTCTCGACGAAACACTGGCAGGCGCGGCGTGATTCGCAAGGCCGGCGCACTCCTCGCATTCGCGCCGCTCCTGTGGAGCGCGCCCACGCTCGCGGCACGCGATTTCGTGCTGAACCAGGTGCAGCTGCCACACGGCTATTACTGGCGCGAACTCTACATCCCGCAGCTGACGACCGGCCCCTCGTCCGCGGCCTTCATGCCGGACGGCTACGGCCTCGTCTACAGCATGGCGGGCTCGCTGTGGCAGCAGCAGATCGGCGCCGACGAGGCGGTCGAGCTGACCCACGCCGATGCGGCCTATGACTATCAGCCGGACGTCGCGCAAAACGGCGGCGGGGTGGTGTTCAGCCGCTACGACGGTCGCTCGATCGAGCTCTGGTGGCTCGATCTCGAGAGCCGCCGTGATCGGCCGCTGACGAAAAATGGCGGCGTCAACGTCGAGCCGCGCTTGTCGCCGGATGGCCGGCAAATCGTCTTCGTCTCAACGGCCGGCAGCGGGCACTTCGACCTCAAGATCGCCGACCTCACACCAGACGGTCTCGCGAACGAGCGTTATCTCGTCGCGCCGCGCGAGAGTGCGATCGACCGCTACTACTATTCGACGCACGATCACTGGATCAATCCGTCCTGGTCGCCGGACGGCCAGCGCGTCTGGTTCGTCACCAATGCGGAGATTCCCTGGGGCACGGGAACGATCTGCTCGATTGCGGTGGCCGATGCGGGAGTCCCGGACAAATTCGATTGTTCGAACCGGCACCGGCTCGAGACTTCGTGGGCGGCGCGGCCCGAAATCGGGCCGGATGGCAAGCGCATCCTGTTCTCCAATTACCACGGCGGGCAATGGCACCAGCTCTGGCTGACGACCACCGCCGATGCGTCGCCGCTGCAGCTCACGTACGGCGAGTTCGACCGCAGGAACGCCCGCTGGTCGCCCGACGGCACGCGCATCGCCTACATCAGCAACGAGAACGGCAACACCGCGCTCTACGTGCAGCAGGTATTCGGCGGCGCCCGCACCGAGGTCGTCGCGCCGACCCGGCGCGTCCGGCGCCCGAGCGCGGCCGTGACGATCACGGTGACCGCCGGCGCGGACCGGCCGATCGCCGCGCGCGTCGCCGTTCTGGGCGGTGACCGGCGCTGGCATGCACCGCGCGACGCCTGGATGCATGCCGACGAGGCCTACGATCGTGCGGTCCATCCGAGCGAGCCGCATTATTTCCACTGCCAATCGCCTTGCAGTGTCGAACTGCCGGCCGGCCCGGCGACGATCCAGGCGCAGAGCGGATTCCGGCGATTGCACGCGGTCGGTACGCGCGAACTCGCCCCCGCCGAATCCGCGGCCATCACGATCGCGCTTGAGGATCACGACCTGCCGGCGGAGTTCGGCCGTTTCCTCGGCGCGGACCTGCACGTGCACATGAATTACGGCGGCCACTACCGCAATACGCCGGCGCGCCTGCTCGCGCAGCAGGAAGCCGAGGATCTCGACGTCGTCCACAACCTGATCGTCAACAAGGAAGAGCGCATTCCGGACATCGGGTATTTCCGCAGCGACGCCGACCCCGCGAGCGGCAAGCGCATCCTGCTGCACGCGCAGGAGTACCACACGAGTTTCTGGGGGCACCTCGGTCTCCTGCATCTCGCCGATCATTACCTGCTGCCCGACTACACGAGCTACCGCCACACCGCGCTCGCGAGCCCCTGGCCGCACAACGGCGAGATCTCGGATCTCGCGCACGCACAGGGCGCGCTCGTCGGTTACGTGCACATCGCCGACTTTCCGATCGATCCGCCGAAGGAGAAGACGCTCTCCTACCAGCTGCCGGCGGACGTCGCGCAGGGCAAGGTGGATTACCTCGAGGTCATGGGCTACTCGGACCACCACATCACGGCGGGTATCTGGTACCGGCTGCTGAATCTGGGTTTCCGCGTGCCGGCGGGCGCCGGCACGGACGCGATGGCGAACTACGCGTCGCTGCGCGGACCCATCGGCCTGGTGCGCGTGTTCCTCGACACGCAGGGCGAGCGCACGCCGGTGGCGTTGCGCGATGCCCTGAAGGAAGGGCGCAGCTTCGTCAGCAACGGGCCATTGCTCGGGCTCACGATCGACGGCCGCGGTCCGGGCGGCGTGCTCGCGGCCGGCGGCAAACAGCCGGTGCGCGTCGCGATGCGTTCCCCCGTTCCCATCGATCGCCTCGAGCTGGTCCAGAACGGGCGCGTGATCCGGGAATTCCCGCTCACGGGAGAGCGCAACCGCTTCGACTGGAGCGGCAACCTGACGCTCGCGAAAGGCGGCTGGGTCGTGCTGCGCGCGTACAACGACAAGCCCCTGCCCTGGGTGCTCGACCTCTATCCCTACGCGACGACGAGCCCCATTTACCTCGACGCGCCGCCGCCGCCTGCGCCCGAGGACGCCGCGTACTTCCTCGCCTGGATGAATCGCGTGGTCGAAGCGGCGGAAGCGCGGGGCGGCTGGAACACCGACGCCGAGCGCGCTGCGACCCTCGAGTACCTGAATGCCGCGCGCGAGAAATTCCGCGCGCTCGACCGGCGCTGACGCTATTTCGGCGCCGAAAACCGTCCGTAGCGCTTCAGCAGCGCGACCAGTTCCGGTTGCGGCAGCGTCTTTGCCCAATGCCCGCCGTCGCCATCCATGTCGCGCGCGGCGATCATCGCATTGACGATCGACTCTTCCGTCGCCTGGACCGTCGCCTCGAACAGGCGATCCATGCTGGCGTTGTCCATGAATTCCGCCTGCGCGAGCGGCTTGCCGGCGAGCGCTTTTTCGTTCGCCGTCGAGAAGGCGACGAAGATGTCGCCCGAGCCGTTGCCGGCGAAGGAACCGAGGCGCGCGAGCCCGAGGCTCGCCCGGCGCGCGATGCGCTTCAACTGGTGCGGCAGCAGCGGCGCGTCGGTCGCGACGATGATGATGATGGATCCGTTGTCGCCCTCGGCGGGCCCATGCTCCTTCGGCCGGTCCTGCTGCAGGTGCTGGCCGATCGGGACGCCGGCGATGCGCAGGCTGTCGCGCGTTCCGTAGTTCGCCTGCACCAGCACGCCGACGATCCGCGAATGGCCATCTACTTCGACGCGCCGCGATGCGGTGCCGATACCGCACTTGAACTCGTGGCAGGTCATCCCGGTGCCGCCGCCGACATTGCCCTCCGCGACCGGGCCGTTTTTCGCCGAATCGAGCGCGGCGTTCACGTGCGCGGCCTTGACGTGGAAGCCGTTGACGTCGTTCAGGTGGCCGTCCCAGGTTTCGGCGACGACCGGTGTGGACCAGAAATAGCCGGCGGCATCCGCATTGCCCTGCCGCACACGCCAGGCGATTGTCGCCTCGTGCACCGTGCCGACGCTATGCGTATTTGTCAGCATCACCGGGCCGTCGAGCGTGCCGGATTCCTCGATCCAGCTCGTGCCCGTCATCTCGCCCGCGCCGTTCAGCACGAAACCGCCGGCGAATACCGGCGTCTTCAGGCTGACGCGCCCGCGCGGCAGGATCGCGGTCACGCCGGTGCGCACTTTGTGGCCATTCGCCAGGTCCTCGATCAGCGTCGTATGACCGACGGTAACGCCGGTCACATCGGTAATCGCATTCAAGGGTCCGGTCGTGCCGTCGAAGGGTACGCCGAGGTCGCGTGCACGCGGTTCGGCCGCGGCCACCGCCGCCAGGAGGGATATCAACAGGGTTAAAAGGATACGCATGTCGCGCATGCTAACGCAGGTCGCCACGAGCTTGCTCGACGGCCTTATGATGTCGCACACCCGGGTACCGGAGGCACGGCATGAAGTTTCATCGATGGCGGCTCGCGACGGCCGCGGCGATCGCATTGTCCGCATTCGCCCAGGCCGCATCCGCCGAGATGATCGTCGTCCGTGCCGGCAAGCTGCTCGACGTCGAACAGGGACGCTATCTCGTCGACCAGGCGATCCGCATCGACGATGGGCGCATCGCTTCGATCTCCCCCTGGAGCGCCGGTTCACGCGGCGGTGGCCGCCTCGTCGACTGGTCGGCGTACACCGTCTTGCCGGGCCTCATCGACCTGCACACGCACCTGGTCGGCGACATCAGCTCCGCCGACGTCGCGGCACCGCTGTCGAGCTCTGCCGCACGCGACGCGCTGCTCGGCGCCGCGCACGCGCGCGCGACGCTCGCGGCCGGATTCACGACGGTGCGGGACGTCGGCACCTACCGTGCGCTCGTGGACGTCGCGCTCCGGAACGCGATCAATGCCGGCCTGGTCGAGGGCCCGCGCATGTACGTGGCCGGCGCCTACGTCACGATCACGAACGGCGGCGGCGAAGTCACCGGCCTGCCCGAGGGCGTCAAAGTGCCGGACGAGATGCGCCGCGGCGTCGCCGACGACGAGGCCACCGTTCGCCTGCGCGTGCGGGAGCTCCT
>JANNKZ010000160.1:0-15696 GCA_031396515.1 Gammaproteobacteria bacterium | reverse complement strand
GCTGCTCGGATCGGCGCCGAAGGCCTGCGCCGCGTACACGCACTGCGGCACGGCAATCTGCACGGTGTAGTCGGTATCCGCGTCATTATCGAGATCGATATTGATCGCCTCCGCGGCGGGGGCAGCCGTGAACGGCGAGCTGATGACCTGCTCGATGGCCTGGTTGGCCGCGGCGATCGCTTCGCTGCGGAACTGCATGTTGGTCATGGCACGGAAGTTCGTAGTGCCGAGATTGAGTGCGGTCACCAGCATCAGCGTGATCAGCACCAGCATGATCAAGCCGACGACCAAGGCGGCGCCGCGCTGGCGCATGGCGTGCTGCGGGCTCACGGCGTGATCCTCCGGCCGGAGATATTCGGCAGCCGGACCGTCGTCATGAAAACGTGGCGCTGGAAGGCGTCGTTGAATGGACCGAGATTGTGGCCGCCGAGGGCATAAGTCTTTGAGTCCGTGTGCCCCTGCGAAGGCTCGCGGCTGCGGGAGAGCAAGTAGAACTTGACTGCGGTCAGGTTCATGAGCTGGTTCGCGGTGCAGGGCACAGCGGTCGTGCAACGGACAAATGCGGCGTCGGGTACGCCGTCGCCGCGGTTGGTCGCCGAGGTGCGCGTGTCCGGATCCGCCCAGTTGACCGCCGTGGTGTAGTCGACCGCGGCCCCGGTCTCGCTGACGGTGTCGATGCCGAGTTCCACGCGGAATCCCTGGATGCCTTCGATCAACGGGACGGGCGGCTGGTGTTCGAGCACTCCTCCCGCCAGATCGAATTGCGACCGCATGAGCGTCGGAATGCCGTCTCCCGCGGTCACCGAGAAGTCACGCACGTAATAAATGCTCGACATGAACCGGCGCCTTTCGGCGGCCGTCGCACAGTCGCGTTGCAGCAGCGTGAAGCCCGCGGTATCGAGAACGCGTTCGACGACATCCGTCGCGCACAGCGTGGACTGGAAGTACAGCCTCCCGGCCACCGCGGCGTCGCAGTTCGGCGAAGGCCCGCCGGGAACGCAGGGTTCGACGTGCCGGACGATCAGCACGTCGGTGTTCGCCAGGCGGTTCGTGATGATGCCGGCACAAACCGTGGCGTCGTCATACGTCTGGATCGGCATGCCGATCAGGTTATCGACGTAATCGTCGTCCCAGTCGGCCGGAGCGTAGGCCAGGCACGGGTCCGGAATCGCCGTCGGCACGTCGTCGGGCACGCCCGCCGCGGTCTGGTCGTCGAAATTGGGGACAAAGGTGCCCCAGTAGCCGCCATGGACCACGTCGTTCTCGAGCACCTGCACGGCGAGACGCCCGCTTTCGATCATGCTGTTCGCGCGCGCAAATTCGCGGCTGCTCCGGCTGGTATTGACGAAGAGCGCTACCAGCGCCGCCAGGATCACGAGGCTGATCGCGACCGCGACCATCAGCTCGACCAGGCTGAGTCCGGACTGCGTGCGACGGATATCCATCATGTCAGTGTCGCGATTCGCACGACGGTCGTCACGACGCGCCGGCACAGATCGGCCTGGCAAGGCGTGCCGACCGGCCCGTTATACGCGCCCTGGCCGCAGGTAACGCCCGCCGGCGGCGCCGAGATCGGCGCCTGACCCTGCCAGGCGACGGTCACGAGGAACTCGTTGCCGCCCAGGGCCTGAACGCATCCACGCCCGCCGACCATCGCACCGACCTGGCTGGCGCCCAATGTTTCGGAAGCACCCTGGAGCGCCCGGCACCACTCGTTGATGTCCGACTGCTGGCGCGTCGCGACCGCGACCGGGCAAGCGGCGCCGACGCCGACTGAGCCCACTGTCACATAGTTGGCGACGGCATTGCGATTGAGCGAGATGCGGCTCGCCATGTCGTTCAGCAGGATCAATGCCTGCGAGCGTTGATAGGACTCCATCTGCAACAGATGCAGCCGGCCGTGCAGCACCACGAGTGCGAGCAAGCCGATAGACAGAATGACCATCGTGACCAGCACTTCGACCAGCGAAGTGCCGCGTTGAAAACCGGTCGTACGCGCGCCCATGGCTACCATTTCTCCGCGGGCGTCTTCACGCCGGCGCCATTGACCGTCAGGGGGCCGTCCTGCGCCTGCGCGCCGATCGCCGTGAAGGTCACGGTGAATCCCGGCGGCGGGCCGGCATCCGGGGCGATCGTAAAGGTGTAGTGCTGGCTGAGATCGGCGTCCAGCCCGAAGCCGAGGGTGCCCTCGTCCGCGTAGGCGCGGTTGGCGACGAAGTACTGGTGTTCCTGGTTGACGATTTCCATCATCGCCGACTGCGCCGCGCGCCGATGGCCTTTGCGGACCGCTTCCCGATAGGACGGATAGGCGATCGCGGCGAGGACCGCCACGATGACCAGCACGATCATCAGCTCGATCAGCGTGAAGCCTTTGGACTTGACCATGGATCCGCCCGGTGAGTTTCCCGCGGCTAAACTACCGCCCGCCCGGTCACCTGGCAGGCCGTTCCGACGTGCGGTCGCCCGAGGCCTCCGAACGGAGCAAAAACCGGAACCCGTTCACGTTTCGGCCGCGCAGGAATCCGGCTTATGTAGAAAGCTCCGCAGCCAGCGGACGGCCAGTCCCGCCTCGCCGGGCAAGGCCGCAGAACCGGCTGCGATCCAGGCGTCGCCCACGGCGAGCAACGTTGCGCCCGCGTACAGGAGCGGCACGCGGCTCCGGAGCCAGGGCTCGATCCCCGCCTCGCGCAACCAGCGGGTCACGGATTTTTCGGCGGTGCTGCCCTGCGGCCGGAAACGCTCCCCGCCCCGGCGCAGGCTCAATTCGAAGGGTCCCGGAAACCGCGGCGCGCTGAAGCCAGTGCCGATGGTGGACACGAGCTCGAGGGTTCCGACGCCGCGGATCGCGAGCACCTGCCCGGAGACGAACGGCCAGGGTCCGTCACCCGGCGGCGACAGCGGCCGCATGGCGTACATCCAGCCGTCATGGCGGCGCACTTCGCCGCTCGGCCAGGTGACCACCGGCTGGGCGCCGGCGCCTGCCGTGAGCAGGTCGTCCAGCAGCGCGCCGAGCCGCGCCTCGGAAGGCAGCCCGAGTCCGCTTCGGCGGATCCACCAGCGCAGCAGGTTCGCCTGCCGCGCGCGTGGCAATTCCAGCACTCGCGCGACCCGCAATTGATCCTGCCGCAGCGACCCGGCGGCGTCGATCTCCGCCAGTTGATCGAGCAGCGCCTGGGCCGATCCGGCGTGCCGCGCCGAGCGCGCCACTGATCGCGCGACCGACGGCCAGCGTGCCCGAAGCCGCGGCGTGATCTCCCGGCGCAGCAGGCCGCGGTCGACGCGTTCCGAGGTGTTGGTGGAATCTTCGACGACATCCAGCCCCGCCGTTGCCGCGAATGCCACGATGTCCGAGCGCGTCACGTCGAGCAACGGCCGCAGGTGCAGGTCGTCGCCGAATGCGGCGGACTCGGGCATCGCCGCGAGCCCGGCGATGCCCGCGCCGCGAAACAGCTGCAGCAGCACGGTTTCGAGCTGATCGTCCTGATGATGTGCAGTCAGCAGCGCTTCGCCCGGCTGCAGGCGCGCGGACAGCGCCCGATAGCGCGCATCGCGGGCGACCGCTTCGACGCTGGCGCCGCGCGGCGGCGCGAGCGCGAGTTCCACCGCCTCGAACGGCACGCCGAGCCGCGCGCACAGGGCGAGGCAATGCTTGGTCCACTGCGGGGCAGCCGGCTGCAGGCCGTGATTCACGTGAATCGCGCGCAGCTGTACCGACGGTTGCCGGGCGCGAATGCGATCGCAGGCATGCAGGAGCGCCGCGGAATCGACGCCGCCCGACAGGGCCAGGCATAGCCGCGCCACGGGCCAGCCGGGCAGCAGGCGCGCGAGCGCCCGTTCGACCGTGAGTTCAACCGACGCCGGTTCGCGCATGGTCGCGCCCTAGGACCCGCCGAACACTCCGAATTCGCGCAGCCGGCGGTAACGTCGCTGCATCAGCTCGTCTGCCGGCAAGGCGGAGAGTTCCGCCATCTGGCGCGTGAGCGCCTCGCGCAGCACTTCCGCCATCACCGACGGTTCACGATGCGCGCCGCCGAGCGGCTCGGGCAGCACCTCGTCGACCAGGTTCAGCTCAGACAGCTTCTCCGCGGTGATGCCCATGGCATCCGCCGCCTGCTCGCGACGATCGGCGCTCTTCCAGAGGATCGACGCACAGCCCTCCGGCGAAATGACCGAGTACACGCTGTACTGCAGCATCATCAGGCGGTCGCAGACGCCGATCGCGAGTGCGCCGCCCGAACCGCCCTCCCCGATCACGCAGCTGACGATTGGCACGGCGAGTCCCGACATGTCGAACAGGTTGCGGGCGATCGCCTCGCTCTGGTTGCGCTCCTCCGAGCCGACTCCCGGATACGCGCCCGGCGTATCGATCAGCGTGACAAGCGGCAAGCCGAAGCGCTCGGCCGTCAGCATCAGCCGTCGCGCCTTGCGATATCCCTCAGGCTTCGGCATGCCGTAATTGCGCCGCACGCGCTCCTTGGTGTCGCGGCCTTTTTGCTGGCCGATGATCATGACCGGCGTGCCGGAGAGGCGCGCGAGGCCGCCGACGATCGCCTGGTCGTCGGCGTACATGCGATCGCCGTGCAATTCCTGGAACTCGGTGAATACCAGCGGCAGGTAGTCGAGCGTGTACGGGCGCTGCGGGTGGCGCGCAAGCTGCGTGATCTGCCAGGGTGTCAGGCTGGCGAAGATGCTGTTCGTCAGCGTGCGACTCTTTGCGCGCAGCTTTTCGATTTCCTCGGCGATGTTGATTTCGGAATCGTCGCCGAGAAAGCGCAGCTCCTCGATCTTCGCCTCGAGTTCGGCGATCGGCTGCTCGAAATCCAGGAATTGCAGGGCCATGGCGCCAGTATAGGGTCAGTCTGGCCGCGGCCCGTACACCAGGCGCACGCCGTCGCGGCCGACCAGCAGGCCGAGTTCGTCGAGCAGCGCCCGTGTCGGCCGCACCGACCATTCCTCGCCGAGCGCGAACGTCGCCTGCGCCTGGTCGCCGACATAGCGGACGGCGACGCCGCACTGGCCGCCGCGGCAGGGCCGCAGCGTTTCCTCGAGTCGCTGCATGAAACGCGCATCGCCGTCCGCCGCTGGCATCCGGATCAGCAGCCGCCGCGCTTCGCGTAAGCGCATCTCGTCGATCGGCGTCAACTTGCGCGCATTGATGCGCCAGTCCTCGATGAATTCGTCGAAGCGCAGCTGGCCCTCGACGATCAGGATCGCGTCGCGCGCGATCACCGCGCGATGCTGCTGCCAGACGTCGTCGAACAGGCTCACCTCGATGCGTCCGCTCTTGTCGTCGAGCAGGAGTGTCATGCGCGCGCCGCGGCGGCGGATCTCAAGCACGAGTCCCGCGATCGTCACGTTCTTGCCGCCGCCATAGCGCATCTCGGTTGTGGGCCGCGGGCCACCCAGGTCGGCGATGCGTGCCGGCACGAGCTGTCGCAGTTCCGACTCGACTTCGGTGATCGGGTGGCCCGTCAGGAACAGGCCGAGCGTGTCGCGCTCGCCCTGCAGGCGCACGGCGTCGCTCCATTCCGGCACGGCGGCGAGGTCGAGCGCCGACGGCGCCGGCGCCTCGGCGCCGGACGCGAGCCCGCCGAACAGGTCGTCCTGGCCGGCGGCGACCGCGCGCGTGCGTTGCTCGCCGAGTTGCATGGCGGCCGGCACGGCCTTGGTAAGGGTCGCGCGGTTCGAGCCGAAACAGTCGAAGCAGCCGGACTTCACCATCGCTTCGAGCGTGCGGCGCCCGGTGATTTTCAGGTCCACGCGCCGGCACAGATCCGCGAGGTCGCGGAATGGCCCGCCGCTGCCGCGCTCGGCGACGATCGCCTCGACCGCGGACTCGCCGACGCCCTTCACGGCACCGAGGCCGTAGCGGATCGTGCCGGGACCCGCGACGGTGAACGCGTACATGGAATGATTGATGTCGGGCGGCAGCACCTCGAGGCCGATGCCCTCGCACTCGTCGATGAAGGACACCACCTTGTCGGTGTGTTCCATATCGGAGGACAGCACGGCCGACATGAAGGCTTCCGGGTAGTGCGCCTTCAGCCACGCGGTCTGGTAGGCGAGCATTGCATAGGCGGCCGAGTGCGACTTGTTGAAGCCGTAACCGGCGAACTTCTCGATCAGGTCGAAAATCTGCCCGGCGCGCCCCGCGGTGACGCCGCGCGCGACCGCGCCCTCGACGAACACCGAACGCTGCGTCGCCATCTCCTCGGGCTTCTTCTTGCCCATCGCGCGGCGCAGCAGGTCCGCGCCGCCGAGCGTGTAGCCGGCGAGCGTCTGCGCGATCTGCATCACCTGCTCCTGGTACAGGATGACGCCGTAGGTGGGCTTCAGGATGCCAGCCAGGCTCGGATGCAGGTAGTCGATCGCGCCGCTGTTGCGCCCGTGCTTGCGCGCCATGAAATCGTCCACCATGCCGGACTGCAGCGGGCCGGGCCGGAACAGGGCGACCAGCGCGACGATGTCGTCGAAGCAGTCGGGCTGGAGCTTGCGCACCAGGTCCTTCATGCCGCGCGACTCGAGCTGGAAGATCGCGGTCGTCCGGCAGGACTTCAGCAGCCGGTAAGTTTCGGCGTCGTCGAGCGGAATTCGCGTGAGGTCGAGCGGCGCCTCGCCCGAGGCGCGACGGTCCTCGTTGATGCGCTTCACGGTCCAGTCGATGATGGTCAGCGTCCGCAGTCCAAGGAAGTCGAACTTGACCAGGCCGACCTGCTCGACGTCGTCCTTGTCGAACTGGGTGACGACGCTCCCGCCGCCCGGCTCGCAGTAGAGCGCCGTGAAGTCGGTCAACGGGCTCGGCGCGATTACCACGCCGCCCGCGTGGGTGCCGGCGTTCCGCGCCAGTCCCTCGAGCCGCTGCGCCAGGTCGATCAGGTCGCGGACCTCGTCCTCGGCTCGGTAGCGCCGCGCAAGCTCCGGCTCCTTGCCGAGCGCATCCGCGAGCGTGATGCCGAGCTCGAACGGGATCAGCTTGGCGACGCTGTCCACGAATCCGTACGGCAGCCCGAGCACGCGGCCGACATCGCGCACGACCGCGCGCGCCGCGAGTGACCCGAAAGTGATGATCTGCGAGACGCGATCGCGCCCGTAGCGCTCGGCGACGTAATCGATGACGCGATCGCGGCGCGACATGCAGAAGTCGATGTCGAAGTCGGGCATCGACACGCGCTCGGGATTCAGGAAGCGCTCGAACAGCAGCTCGTGCCGCAGTGGGTCGAGGTCCGTGATGCCGAGCGCCCAGGCGACCAGTGATCCCGCGCCCGAACCGCGGCCGGGACCGACGGGAATGTCTTCCGCCCTGGCCCAGCGGATGAAGTCGGCGACGACCAGGAAGTAGCCCTCGAATCCCATGCCGCCGATGACCGCGAGTTCGCGCTCGAGCCGTTCGCGGTACGGGGTCGCATCCGCGGGCGGCGGTTCCGCCGCCGCGAGTCGCGCGGCGAGACCCGCCTCGGCGAGCGCGCGCAGGTGCTGCGCCTCCGGGCTGCCGTCCGGCGACGCAAAGGCAGGCATGAAGATTCGGCCGTGTTCCAGCGGCAGCGAGCAGCGGCGCGCGATCTCGACGCTGTTCTCGATCGCCTCCGGCAAGTCGGCGAAAAGCGTTGCCATCGCAGCCGGCGACTTCAGGTATTGCTCGGGCGAATAGCGCCGCGGCCGGCCCGGATCGTCGAGTCGCTGGCCGTCGTGGATGCAGACGCGGGCCTCGTGCGCCTCGAACTCGTCCGGTTCGAGGAACCGCACATCGTTGGTGGCGACGACGGCACATGGTCGTTCATCGACCAGCGCCAGCGTCGCGGAAACGACTTCCTCGTCGCCCGGCTTGCCGGTGCGCTGCACCTCGAGGTAGTAGCGGTCCTGGAACAGCGCCTGCCAGCGCGCGAGCGCCGCCAACGCCTCGGGAAAGCGGCCGGCGAGCAATGCCCGGCCGACGTCGCCTTCGCCCGCGCCCGACAGCGCGATCAGGCCCGCGGTCGCCCCGGCGTCGAGCCAGCCGCGTTCGACGAGCGGACGGCCGCGATCCTGGCCTTCGCGATAGCTCCGCGAGATCAGGGCCGTCAGGTTGCGGAACCCGGCTGCGTCCTGCGCGAGCAGCGTCAGGCGCGACGGTTCGCTACGCTCGCCGTCCTCGCGCAGCCAGAGATCCGCGCCAATGACCGGCTTGATGCCGCGCTTCTCCGCCTCACGGTGGAACTTGACCATCGCGAACAGGTTGCCGTGATCGGTGAGGGCGACCGCGCCCATGCCGGCGGCCGCGACTGCGTGCATCAGTCGCGGTACGCGCACGATGCCGTCCACCAGCGAGTACTCGGTGTGCACCCGCAGGTGGACGAACGGCGGCGTCCCTGTTTCTTCAGTTCTGCGCATGCCGGGATTTTACCGGTGCGAAGCTCCGGCGGTGCAGGCGACACGGGCCGAGCCGGGCGAGCTCCCCGAGATGCCGCGGCGTCGGGTAGCCCTTGTGCTGTTCGAAGCCGTAATCCGGGTAGACGCCGGCCGCCCGGGTCATCCAGGCGTCGCGGGCAACTTTCGCGAGGATCGAGGCCGCGCTGATCTCGCTGACCGTCGCATCGCCCCGCACGATCGCCTCGAACCGGCAGTCGAAACCAAGCCGGTGTCCGGACGGGCAGCGATTGCCGTCCACCTGGACGCATTGCGGCCGCACGGCGAGGCCCTGCAGCGCGCGGCGCATCGCGAGGAGCGTCGCCTGCAGGATGTCCAGCACGTCGATTTCCGCCGCGTCGACCCAGCCGAGCGCCCAGGCGACGGAGCGCGCGCGGATGAGCACGGCCAGCCGCTCGCGTTCGGCGGCATCGAGCGTCTTGGAATCGGCGAGGCCCGGTATGCGCCGTTCCGGCGTCAGGATGACCGCCGCAGCGACGACGGGACCGGCGAGCGGACCCCGGCCCGCTTCGTCGACGCCAGCGACCAGCTCCCGCTCCGGCCGGCGCGCGAGCGCCGCCTGGCGGCTCATGAAGTCCCCTGGCGGGCCAGCGCCAGGATCGCCGTTGCCGCGGACTCACTCGCCCCTTGCCGCAACTGCCGGTGGATCGTCGTGAACAGCGCCTGCAACTCGGCGACCGCCTCAGGCGCGTCGAGCCAGCGCTCGATTTCCCGCCCGAGCCGCTCGGGCGTGACCTCGCCCTGCGAGAGCTCCGGCACGACCTGCCGGCCGGCGAGCAGGTTTGGCTGGGCAAACCATGGCGCCTTCAGGAGCCCGAGCCCGCGCAGGGCAAATGCAGTCAGCGCCCCCAGGCGGTAGGCGACGACCATCGGGCGCTTGCAGAGGAGCGTTTCGAGCGTCGCCGTGCCGGAGGCGACCAGCACGACATTCGCCGCGGTCAGTACCGTCCGGGCACGGCCGTCGACCACCAGCACGTCAATGCCCGGCGCCCGGCGCGCGAGCGCCTGCTCGAAGAGCACGCGCGTGCGCGCATCTGCCAGCGGGGCGGCGAACCGCAGGCCCGGGCGCCGGGCCGCGAGCCAGGCGACGGCGCCCGCAAAATCCTCTGCCAGGCGCGCGACTTCCCCGACCCGGCTGCCAGGCAGAACCGCCACTACCGGCGCATCGCCCGTCAAGCCGAGTTCGCGGCGCGCGGCTCCGGCATCGGGCGCGAGCGGCAACTGGTCGGCGAGCGGATGACCGACGAACACGGCACGCAGCCCGACTTCATCGTAGACCGCACGCTCGAACGGCAGCAGGCAGAGCACGAGATCGAGGAACCGCGCCATGCCGCGCGCGCGACCGCGTCGCCAGGCCCAGACCTGCGGACTCACGTACTGGACCGTGCGAATCCCGGCCGCATGCAGCGCCGGGGCAAGATGGAGGTTGAACTCGGGTGCGTCGATGCCGACGAACACGTCGGGGCGCGCCGCGCGCATGCGCTCGCGCACCGAGCGGCGCAAGCGCAGCAGGCGCGGCAGATGATGCAGCACTTCGAAGAGCCCCATCACCGCCAGTTCGCGCGATTCCGCCCAGGCCTCGCAGCCTTCCGCCTGCATCGCGGGTCCGGCGACCCCGACGAAGCGGGTCGCGGGCGCCGTCGCCCGGATCGCGCGGATCAGCGCGGCGCCGAGGTTGTCGCCGGAGGACTCGCCGGCCACCACGCCGATCGTCAGCGCTCGGTCGGAAGGCATCAGCGGATGATGCTGCGTTCGCTGCTCGACAGGAAGTTCGCGAACGGCACGAGCTCGGGCTGGCTGGCCGAGAGCTCCTTGAGCTGCGCTGCCGCCTCCGCGAGCTTGAGGCCCGAGCGGTACAGCAGCCGGTAGGCATTCTTGATGTTGGAAATCTGGGCGGCGTCGAAACCGCGACGCTTCAGCCCCTCGCTGTTGATCCCCTTCGGCTCCGCCGGGGAGCCGGCGACCAGCAGGTAGGGCGGCACGTCGCGCGTCACCGCCGCGTTGTTCGCGAGGAAGGCGTGGGCGCCGACCTTGCAGAACTGGTGGACACCGGCATATCCCGACAGGATGACCCAGTCGCCGAGTTCGACGTGTCCTGCCAGGGCAGTGCAATTCGACAGGATGCAGCGATTGCCGACGATGGAATCGTGGGCGACGTGCGAATACGCCATGAACAGGCAATCGTCGCCGATGCGCGTGACGTTGCGGCCGCCGACCGTGCCGCGGTTGATCGTGCAGAACTCGCGAAACACGTTGCGGTCGCCCACTTCCAGGCGCGTCGGCTCGCCCGCGTACTTCCTGTCCTGCGGCGCGTCACCGACCGAGGCGAACTGGAACACCTTGTTCTGGCGCCCGAGCGTGGTCGGCCCGTTGATCACGGCATGCGGCCCGACCCAGCAGCCGTCGCCGATCTTCACGCCGGCACCGATGATCGTGAACGCGCCGATTACGACGCCCTCGCCGATCTCCGCATCCGGCGCGATGATCGCGCGCGGATCGATCAAGGCTTGACCTCCGGCGCCACCATCATGGTCGCCGACGCGACCTCCTGGCCGTCGACTTCGGCGACCGTCGAGAATTTCCAGATACCGCGCATGGCGCGGTCGAAGGTCGCCTTCAGCACCAGCTGGTCGCCCGGCACGACCGGGCGGCGGAAGCGCGCGCCGTCGATGCCGACGAAATAGAAACGCGACTTGTCATCGGGAACGACGCCAGCGGTCTTGAAGGCGAGGATGCCGGCCGCCTGCGCGAGCGCCTCGAGGATCATGACGCCCGGCATTGTCGGCCGGCCGGGGAAATGGCCCGGAAAGAATGGTTCGTTGACGGTGACGTTCTTGTAGGCGTGGATGCGCTTGCCCGGCACGCATTCGACGACGCGGTCGACCAGCAGGAACGGGTAGCGGTGCGGCAGCTGCGCGAGCACCGCCTGGATGTCCATCGGGAAGCCCTCGGTCATCACTCTCCCCCTTCGCCCTCGCCGTCCCGGCCGCCCTTGCGCCGGCGCGCGTCGAGCCGGTGGAGTTGCGCGACCGCGCGGCGCCATTCGGCCGCCGGAATCGCCGGCATCCCCGACGAATACGTCCCCGGTCCCGGCAGCGAATGCGTGACGAGCGAATAGCCCGTGACGATCACGTCGTCGCCGATCTCGAGGTGGCCAGCGATCCCGACCGCGCCGCCGATCATGCAGCGGCTGCCGATGATCGAGCTCCCCGAAATGCCGGCGCAGCCGGCAATGACCGTATGTGCACCGATGCGGCAGTTATGGCCGACCTGCACCTGGTTGTCCAGCTTGACGCCGTCGCCGATGACGGTGTCTTCGATCGTGCCGCGGTCGATGGTGGAATTCGCCCCGACTTCGACGTCATCGCCGAGCCGGAGGCCGCCGAGATGCGGCACCTTGACGAAGCCGTCGCGGTCCGGCGCAAAGCCGAAGCCCTCGGTGCCGATCACGGCGCCCGGTTTGAATGCGCAGCGCGCGCCGACGACCGCGCCGCGGCAGATCGTCACGCCGGCCTGCAGCCGGCAGTCGTCGCCGAGCACGGCCCCGTCCTCGATCACGCAATTCGGTCCGAGCGCGCACCGTTCGCCGAGTCGCACGCCCTCCCCGATCACACAATTCGGGCCGATCGAGGCGCTCGCGGGCACGACCGCGCTCGCGGCGATGTAGGCGCCCGGTGCGACGCCAGGACGCACCGCTTCAGGCGGGTACAGGAGGTTCGCAATGCGCGCGTAGCTCGCGTAGGGACGCGCGCTCACGAGCGAGGCCACAGGACATTCCGCCACCATCTCGCGCGGCAGCACCACGGCGCTCGCGCGCGTCGCGGCGAGCTGGCGCCGGTATTTCGCGCCGGTACAGAAGGTGAGCGTGCCGGGTGTCGCGGTCGCGAGCGGGGCGATCCCGTGCACGGACTGTCCGGGATCGCCGGCGAGTTCCAATCCAAAACGGACAGCAATCTCGCCGAGCGTGATCGCCATCTCGCCCCCTTGGCGGTCTCCCGCGTTCAGGTCCGGGGCGGCGCGGCGGGTGCAGCGGCCGGCGCCTTCGACTTAAGCGACGCGACGACCTGCGGCGTGATGTCCATGGCCTCGGTCGCGTACAGCACGCCCTCGCTGACGACGAGCTGGTACCCGTTCGCCTTCGCATAGGACTGGACTTCCACCAGGAGCGCCCGCTGCATGCGCCCGACTTCCTCATTGCGGCGCAGGTACAGTTCTACCTGCAGCTCGTTGAAGCGGCGTTGCAGGCTGACCTCGAGATCTCGGACTTCGCGCTCGGTACGGGTGCGGTCGGCCTCCGACATGACGGCGGCTTCGCGCTTGAGTTTGTCGCGCTTCTCCTCGAGCGACTTCTGCTGCGCCGCGACGTCGCGCTGACGCGGCAGGAACTCGCCTTCGAGCGCGGCCTGCGCGGCCTTGGCCTGCGGCGACTCCTCGAGCAGGCGGCCGAAATTGACGTAGCCAATTTTCATGTCGGCGGCCTGCGCCAGCGGCGCGGCGGCCATCGCGGCGCCGAGCAGGAGCGCGCCGATTGCGGAATGTCGGGTCATGGGTGTCATCTCGCCTCGGATGTCAGAATGCGGAACCGATCGTGAACTGGAAGCGCTCGACCTCGTCGGGGTAGCGGATTCCGTCGCCCTTGAATTCGTTGAGCGGGACCGCGTAGCTGAAGCGGAACACGCCCAGGGGGGCGAGCCACTGCACGGCGAGTCCCGCCGACTGCTTCAGTTCATTGTAATCGAACTCGTAGTCCACCGGCGTCACGCCGTCGATGCCCACGAAGCGGACGCCGGCCCCCTGCGAAAACACGTTGCCCATGTCGAAAAACGCGCTGATGCGGGTGCTCGCGCGCCACTTCTCGGGGACCGGGAACAGCAGCTCGGCGCGGCCGATGACCTTCATGTTGCCGCCGTACGGATTGCCGAATCCATCCTTCGGGCCGAGGCGGCTCTCGCTGAAGCCGCGCACCGAATCCGGGCCGCCGGAGAAGAACTGGCGGTAGGGCGGCAGCGCAGACGTGTTGTTGCCGAGCGCATCGCCAAACGAGATTTCCGCGGAGACCGCCGCGGTCCACTGGCGCGCGATCGGGAACAGCTGCAGGTAGTCGTAGTTGAAGACGTAGTAGTCGACCTCGCTGCCGGGCGCGGTCGCCGCGAGGCTGATCGAATGGCGCATGCCGCGGTCGGCGAAGATCGCGCGGTTGCGCGAGTCGTAGTGCCAGCCGACCACGATCTCGTAGCTGTTGAACTTGGTGCCGTACAGCGTCGTCGTGATGATGTCCGGATCGTCGCCGTCGTCGTCGCCGTCCGGAATTTCGCGCTCGATTTCGCGCGTGTACGGGTTGCCGTTCGTCCGCACCCAGTCGACGGCCTCGGGCGCGCTGCCTGCCGGGTTGACGATCAAGTCCGATGACTGCGCGACCAGGCCGAAGCGCAGTCCCTGGAACTCCGTGATCGGGTAGCCGAACTCGAGCGTCGCCGACATCGTCTGCGTCGAGAAGTCCGACGCCGCCGACACGTACTGCGTGATGTCGCGGAACTGGAAGCCCATGGTGCGCGACAGGCCGTCGACGTTCGTGTACGGGTCGGTGTGCGAAACGCTGTACGACTGCGAGTAGCGTCCCGAGAGCAGTTCGACCGCGAGACGCTCGCCCGAACCCATGAAGTTCGAGTGCACGAAGCTGCCATTCAGGATGAACGACTGCGACTCGGAGTAGCCGATGCCGCCGCTGAACTGGCCTGGCAGGCCCTCCTTGATGTCGAAATCGACGTCGACCAGGTCCGGCGAGCCCGGCACCGGTGTCGACTCGAACTCGACCTTTTCGATGTACGGCAGCCGCTGCAGGCGCTCCTTCGAGCGCTCCAGCAGCGTGTTCGAAAGGTACGAGCCCTCGAGCTGGCGCATCTCGCGGCGCAGCACCTCGTCGTCGATGGCCGTGGTGTTGATGAAGTTGATACGCCGCACATAGGCGCGGTTGCCCGGATCGATGAAGAAAGTCAGATCGACGGTCTTCGCCTCCTCGTTGGCCTGCGGCACCGGGTCGATCTTCGCGAACGCATAGCCCTCGACGCCGAGGCGGAGCCCCAGCAGCTCCTGCGTCTGCGTGATCAGCTTTCGCGAGTACACCTGGCCCGGCTTGACCATCAACATGCGCTGCAATTCGGATTCGGGCACCTTCATCGTGCCGGCGAGCTTGACCTCGCCGACCCTGTAGACCTCGCCCTCGCGCAGGTTCATCGTGATGAAGATGTCGTCCTTTTCCGGCGCGATCGCCACCTGGGTCGACTCGACGTCGAAATTGGCATAGCCGCGGTCCTGGTAGTAGGACTGCAGTGTTTCGATGTCGCCCTGCAGCGATTCGCGCGAATAGCGGTCGTCCTGCTTGTACCAGGACAGCCAGTTCGGCGTGCGCAGCGCGAAGGCATCGAGCAGCTTCTTGTCGTCGAAGGCCTCGTTGCCGACCAGGTTGATCTGGCGGATGCGCGCGCGCTTGCCCTCGTCCACCTCGATCTTGATGCGGACCTTGTTGCCCGGCACTTCCTCGACCTTCGGGTCGATGCGCACGGCGTACTTCCCGCGGCTGAAGTACTGGTCGGTCATGTAGCTGCGCACTTCCTCGAGCACCGAGCGGTCGAAGGTCTTGCCGGTCGCGAGTCCGACCGAGCGCAGTGACTTCTGCAGGTCTTCGGTCTTGATGTCCTTGTTGCCGGTGATCTCGAAGCTCTCGATCGACGGCCGCTCCAGCACGACGATGACCAGCGTCGCGCCGTCGCGCCGCACCTCGATGTCGCTGAAGAAGCCGGTCGCGAACAGCGCGCGCACCGATTCCTGGACCCGCCGCTCGTCCAGGCGATCGCCGATGTTGACGGGCAGGTAGTTGTAGACCGTGCCCTCGGAGATGCGCTGCAGCCCCTCGACCCGGATGTCGCCGACGACGAATTCCGCCGGACTCTGCGCGAGTGCAGCCGTGGCGTGTGCGAGCAGGATGCCGCCGATCAGCGTACGAAGCATGTTGCCGTGATTCCCCCGCGCCTTCAGCCGAAGAGCCGCGTAATGTCGTTGTAGAACGCGAACCCCATCAGCACCGCCAGCATCGCGATGCCGACCTTCTGGCCGAGCACCTGCGCTTCCATGGACAGCGGCGCGCCCTTCACAATTTCAATCAACTGGTAGGCGATCTGGCCGCCGTCCAGCACCGGGACCGGCAGCAGGTTCAGCACCGCGAGCGAGATCGAGACCAGCGCCAGGAAACCAAGATAGTAAATGAAGCCTTCGGTCGCCGTCAGGCCTGCGTAC
>JANNKZ010000149.1:0-5277 GCA_031396515.1 Gammaproteobacteria bacterium | reverse complement strand
AATCGGCCTGGCCCGGGCGGTCATGGACAAAAGCGACCATGTCTTTCTCAGCGGCGCCGGCGCCAACGAGTTTTCGAAGGCGCAGGGGCTCGAACAGGCGCCGACGAGCTATTTCGAAACGCCGATGCGCCGCCGCCAGCTCGAGGAGCTGAAAGCGAACAAGGTCAGCGCGCTCGAGGTCGAGTATAAATATGGCACGGTCGGCGCGGTCGCCTTGGACCGGGAGGGCCATGTCGCCGCCGCCACTTCGACCGGCGGCCTCACCGGCAAGCGCTGGGGCCGGATCGGCGATTCGCCGATCATCGGCGCCGGCACCTATGCCGACAACGCCACCTGCGCGGTGTCCGCGACCGGCAGCGGCGAGTACTTCATCCGCGCGGTGGTCGCACACGAAATTTGCGCACGCGTGCGGCTCTCCGGCGTCACCGCGGCCGCGGCCGCGAAAGACGTGATCCACGGCAAGCTCAAGGACATCGGCGGCGACGGCGGCGTGATCGTCGTGGACAGCCAAGGCGTGCTGTCGCTCGAGTTCAACACCGAGGGGATGTTCCGTGGCGCGCGCGATTCGGGCGGCCGGCGCGAGATTTCGATCTACTGACCGTCTTTCCCGCCGCCGCCCGTCAGGGTGTGGCGGTGGAAATACCCGGTCTTCATGTGCTGGTACTCCTCCTCAAGGAGCTGCGCCTGGTTGCGCCCACCGTCCTTGGCCGCATAGAGCGCCTGGTCCGCGAGCTGCAGGAAACCGGCGGAACTTCGCCGCGCCACCGGCACGATGCTCGCCACGCCGATGCTGACCGTCAGGATGCCCGCCGCCGCCGAGTCCGCGTGCGGAATCGCGAGCGCCCGCACTTCGGCGAGGATCTCGTCGCCGACGCGCGCGGCATGGTCGCGCGAGGCGTCAAACAACAGCACCGCGAATTCCTCGCCGCCGTAACGCGCGGCGAGATCGAGCGGCCGGCGCGCGAAGCGCGCGAGCACCCGCGTTACGCGCTTCATCACCTCGTCGCCAGCCTGGTGGCCGTAGCGGTCGTTATATTTCTTGAAGTGGTCGATGTCGGCGAACAGCAGCGCGAGCGGCTTGTGCTCGCGCACGCCTTGCTGCCAGACGCGCTGCAGGTGCTCGTCGAAGCGGCGGCGGTTCGGGATGCCGGTCAACCCGTCCTGGAGCGCCGTCTCCTCCAGCATGCTCGAATCGAGCCAGGCGCGGCGCCGCGCGCTTTCCAGATGATAGGCGCCGGTCGCGCAGATCGCGTTCGTCAACACCAGCATCGAGAGGTTGTGGATGAGCTCCATCACGGGCATGGAACGGCTGGACGCCGCGACCGCGTAGAAGGTGATGCCGAACAGGTTCACGACGACCGCGGAACGGAACGGCACGCCGAGCACGAAGTAGATCGCGATGGTCGCGACGAGGAGCCGGATGAAGAGCCGCGGCTCGCCGAGCTCCCAGGCCCGCAGGCCGACCCAGGTGATGCCCATCAGTGCGATCGCCATCAGGAGCGCCATCACGCGGGGGAACCAGGTCGGCGCGCCGCGCGCAAAAGTCACGGCGAAGCCGATCGTGAGCAGCGGGATCATGACGCTCAGGCGCGCGACGTCGGGCATCTGCTCGCGCACACCCGGCATGACCCGGTGGTCAATCTGGATGATCGCGAGCACGAGCCCCGCGAGGATGACGAGGCTCGCGCGCAGGTAGCGCAGGCTCGCGCGGAACTGGTCGGCGCGCCAGGCGGATTCGAGTTCGGGTTCGAAGCGCAGCCAGCGGAAGCCCTGCTGGAGCTGGCGGGACAGGGAAGTTGCGCGGTCGGCGCCGTTGGCAGATCCCCGGGCCGACACGGTCGGCATCAGTCGATCGGGTCCTTGCCTTCCATTGGCAGGCCGAGCTGCTGGCCGCGCACGCGTGTGCGCCAGACCTCGATCGGATCCCAGCCCGTCGCCGGCTGTGCGCCGTCGATCACCGGATCATTCGCTGCGTCGAGCGACTTCCCGTCGAGCAAACGCAACTCGATGCCGTCCTGAGCTCGTTCCATGTTCCCCGTTCGTTCCGTTCTGCACAGCCAGCGGGCGGCCGTGCTCTGTTGATCGAGTATAGGAGCGTTACGAGACATCGTTAAGGTATTTCCTCGGTCCCGCACGTAAGTGCCGGATCGGATTGAAATATGTCAAACGAGCGTGCCGGCGAAATAGCGACCCACGAATTCCCGGAACGGCATCCGGTCCGCTGCCTCGATCCGGGCCTGTTCTTCAAGGGAATCAACGGCTTCCGTTGCCAGTTCGTCCAGGCGGCCGGGATTCTGCGGGTACAGCTCGCGGAAGTAGTCCCGGTGCATCTCGGACATCCAGAGCGCGACTTCGAAGAACGAGGAACCCTGGCGGCGCATCTCCTCGAGCAGCCGCGCCGAGGGCGTCTCGGCGGTATCGGCGAGCTTCGCCCGCTGGAACGCGAGCGCCGCCGCATACGGCTTCGAGGCGTCACCTGCGTCCAGCAGTTCGCAGATGCCTTCCATCTGGTCGAGGATTTCCGCGGCCCAGTCGGCGAGCGTCAACGAGCCGCGTTCGTTCCACAGCGTGAGTCCCGGCTCGCGGCCGCGGCTCGCGACCGTCACGTGATTGGCCTCGAAGCGCTCGGACTCCTCCGCCGACAGCGGCGGGCTCTCGCGCAGCAGGCAGAGCGCCGCGAAGGCCTCGAGGAAACAGAGCTTGCGCTGATTGACGCCGACCGGGTCGTAGGCGCCGACGTCGAGCGAGCGCATCTCGACGTACTGCACGCCCGCGCGCCGGAGCGCCTGGGTCGGGCGCTCGCCCGACATCGCGACGCGCTTCGGGCGGATGAAGCTGTAGTACTCGTTCTCGATCTGCAGCAGGTTGGCGTTGAGCTGCCGCCACTCGCCGTCCACCTCGACGCCGTGCGCCTGGTATTCCGGAAACGGCGTCGTGATCAGGTGCGACAGGTCGCGCACGTATTCGTCGAGCGAATTCACCGACACGTGCACGCCCGCCTGGGCCTTGTTGCGGTAACCGAGGTCGCTCATGCGCAGCGAGGTCGCGTAAGGCGCGATCAGCGTGCCCGGGCCTGCGGGCTCGAGGTCCTCCGGCACGTCGCGGCCCGCAAAGAACGAGCGGCAGATCGCAGGCGAAACGCCGAACAGAAACAGGATCAGCCAGCCGAAGCGGCGGTAATTCCTGAGCAGCGCGAAATACGAATCGTCGATGTGCCCCTGGCCGCCCTTCCTGACTTCGTTGACGGCTTCCCACACCGGCCAGAAATGCGGTGGGAACGAGTAATTGAAGTGCACGCCCGAGATCGCCTGCATCACGCGCCCGTAACGCAGCCCGAGCCCGACGCGATAGACATGCTTCAGGCGGCCGATGTTCGAGCTGCCGAAGCGCGCGATCGGGATCTCGGCGTCGCCGCCAAGCACGCAGGGCATGCTCGTGACCCATAGCAGCTCGTCGCCAAGATGGCGGTAGACAAACTGGTGCACGTCGCAGAGGTATTGCTGGAGCTCCCAGTTCTCGGTGAAGGGTGGCGTGACCAGCTCGATCAGCGCCTCCGAGTAATCGGTCGTGATGTGCGGATGCGTCAGCGCGGATCCGAGCGAACGCGGATGCGGTTTCTGCGAGACGCGCCCGTCCGGCGAGACGCGCAGCGCTTCCCGTTCGACGCCCTTGAGGCCGCCCGTGAGCACGCCCGCCTCGCGGGCATTGACGAGCCCGGCAAGGCGGTGTTCAAACTGGCGGTCGACGCGTGGTCTGGCCATCGGTCGGTCATTCTGCCGGTCGCGGCAAACTTAAGGAAACTCCCGCTTGGTCGGGGGGTTCGGCGGGCGTAAATTGACAGCCGATGGGTTTCAGCCGGCGTTCACCCGGCACGAGGCATGCTCGGACCATGAACGGAAAGCGTCTCGCGATCGCGGCCTTGGTCGCTACGCTGCTCCATGCGGGCGCGGCCGGCGCGGATTCGATGCGTTGCGGCACGCGGCTCGTCAGCGACGGCGACAGCACGTCCAAAGTGGAGGCGCTCTGCGGCGCGCCGACCGACATCCAGCGCAAGGAAATCCTGCAGCGGCCGGTGCGCTGGTACCGCGGGCGTCCTTACTACACCTCGTACGAACCGATCCCGATCCCGGTCGAGTACTGGACCTACAACCTCGGGCCCCACAAGCTGATGCGCCGGCTCAAGTTCGAAGACGGCCTGCTCGTGGATGTCGAGACGCTCGGTCACGGCTATTACGCGCCGGGCGAGTGATCTTCCTCAGCGCCGGCTCTCGATCCAGCGCGCCATCTTCGCTTCCAGTACGGCCATCGGCAGCGAGCCGTCGGTCAGGATCGCCGCGTGGAATTCACGGATGTCGAAGCGCGCGCCGAGCGCCTCTTCGGCGCGGCGCCTGAGCCCCTGGATGCGAAGATCGCCGATCTTGTAGCCGAGTGCCTGGCCCGGCACCACGATGTAGCGCTCGACCTCGGCCTCGATGTCGGTCGCGGCGAGCGAGCTGTTGTCCTGCATGTAGCGGATCGCCTGCTCCCGGCTCCAGCCCAGGTCGTGCAGGCCGGTGTCCACGACGAGCCGCATCGCCCGCAGCATCTCGTCCGAGAGCCGCCCGTACCACTGCATCGGATCGGTGAACAAGCCGAGCTCGCGGCCGAGCGATTCGGCGTACAGCGCCCAGCCCTCGTCGTAGGCGACGTTGCCTTCGAAGCGGCGGAAGCGCGGCAGGCCGGTCAGCTCCTGCTGGACCGACACCTGGAAATGATGGCCGGGCGCCGCCTCCGCCGCGGGCGGGTCGTATGCGAGCGGGACGCCCGACGGCTCGCGGCCCGGCGTCTTCTACGTCAACACCTACAACCTGAAGGCGCAGCCGATCTACGGCATGGAAACGCTGTCGCTGCACGAGGCGGCGCCCGGGCATCATTTCCAGGTGTCGATCCAGCAGGAGCTGACCGGCCTGCCGCGCTTCCGGCGCTTTGAAGGCAACGTCGCCTACGACGAGGGCTGGGCGCTGTACGCGGAATCCCTCTGCCGCGAGCTCGGCCTCTTTACCGATCCGATGCAGTGGTACGGGCGGCTGTCCGACGAGATGCTGCGCGCGATGCGGCTCGTCGTGGACACAGGCCTGCACGACCAGGGCTGGAGCCGGGAGCAGGCGATCCGCTACATGCAGGACAACAGTTCGATCGCCGCGAGCGAGATCGAAGCCGAGGTCGAGCGTTACATCGTGGTGCCGGGCCAGGCGCTCGGCTACAAGATCGGCGATCTCCAAATCCAGACGCTCCGGC
>JANNKZ010000135.1:0-12706 GCA_031396515.1 Gammaproteobacteria bacterium | reverse complement strand
ACGTCGATCAGGTCCTTGGTCGTGAGCCCGAGTTCATTCGGCCAGAACGGCATCACTTGCATCAGGCCTACGGCGCCCGCCGAGGACACGGCAAACGGATCGAAGGCGCTCTCGACGTCGATCACGGCGAGCACCAGCTGCGGGCGATCGCGGAGCATGTCGTGCTTGCTCGATTCGCAATGCACAGCGCGCAGGATGCGCTCCGCCGCCTTCGGGAAGTCGTCGCCGAGCCGCAGGTCGGCCGGCTGCTGCCGCAGGCGCTTTTCCACGCGCGGCTGCATCAGCGCGTACCAGACGACGTCGTCGTATTTGCCGTCGAAACAGGGCTTGCTGCTGATCGCATTCGCAATGACGGCGCGCAGCCCCGGATCGCGCTGCCCGTCGGCGCGGGCATGGCCCGCAGCCAGGCCGAGCGCCGCGACCAGGGCCAACATGCAGCGGCAGAGCAGCACGGTCCGCCTCAGCTTGCCGCCATCCGCGCGCGGATGAACGAGGCGGCTTCCGCCATCGGGAAGTCCTCGTTCGCACTCGCGCGCCGATGGCGGTATTCGCCGCGGCCGGATTCGATGCCGCGATCCGAGACTACGACGCGGTGCGGAATGCCGGTCAGTTCCGCGTCCGCGAATTTCACGCCGGGTCGCGCGTCGCGATCGTCCAGCAGCACGTCGATGCCCGCGGCGGCAAGTTCGCGATAGAGCGCCTCGGCGGTCTCGCGCACGCGCGCGGATTTGTCCCAATTGAGGCCGACCAGCACGACGTCGAAAGGCGCGAGCGGCGCCGGCCAGGCGATGCCTTTGTCATCGTGATTCTGCTCGATCGCCGCGGCGACGACGCGCGTGACACCGATGCCGTAACAGCCCATGGGCATGGCGATGCTGACTCCCTGTTCGTTCTGAACAGTAGCGCCCATCGCTTCGCTGTATTTGGTGCCGAGCTGGAAAATGTGACCGACTTCGATCCCCCGGGTGACGGTAAGCCGCCCGCGACCGGTCGGACTCGGGTCGCCGTCGACGACGTTGCGCAGGTCCGCGATCGCGGGTTCCGGCAGGTCGCGGCCCCAGTTCACGCCCGTCAGGTGTGCCTCCGCGCGGTTCGCGCCGCAGACGAAATCCGCGACCGCTGCCGCCGAGCGGTCGGCGATCACCGGGATCCTGAGCCCGACCGGGCCGAGCGATCCCGGCTCGCAGCCGACCACGGCCGTGATGCGCGCGGCATCGGCCATGCGCAGCGGCCTGGCGACGCCCGCAATCTTCTGCGCCTTCATGGCATTCAGTTCGTGGTCGCCCCGGATCACGAGCGCGACCAGTCCGCCGTCAGTGCCTTCGACGACGAGCGTCTTCACGAGCCTGGCCGGCTCGATGCCGAGCAGCTTGCTGACGTCGGCAATGGTGCGCGCGCGCGGGGTCGAGACTTCCTGTTTCGCTTCGCCGGGCGCCGCCCGCGGCGCGGCGGGTGCGAGCGCCTCGGCCAGTTCGAGGTTCGCTGCGTAGTCGTCGCCGTCCGAGAACACGATCGCATCCTCGCCGGAATCCGCAAGCACGTGGAATTCCTGCGAGGCGCTGCCGCCGATCGCGCCGGAGTCGGCATGCACCGCGCGAAAGCGCAACCCCAGGCGCGTGAAAATCGCGGTGTAGGCGTCATACATCGCGCGATAACCCTCGGCGAGCGAGGCCTCGTCCACATGGAAGCTGTAAGCGTCCTTCATGCTGAACTCGCGCGCGCGCATCACGCCGAAGCGCGGCCGGATCTCGTCGCGGAACTTGGTCTGGATCTGGTAGAAGTTGACCGGCAGCTGGCGATAGCTGCGCAGCTCCCGCCGCGCGAGCTCGGTCACGACCTCCTCGTGCGTGGGCCCAATCACCATGTCGCGGTCATGGCGATCCTTGAAGCGCAGCAGTTCCGGCCCGAACTGGTCCCAGCGGCCCGATTCCACCCAGAGTTCGGCGGGTTGCGCGGCCGGCATCAGGATCTCGAGCGCACCGGCGCGGTTCATCTCCTCGCGGATCACGCGCTCGACCTTGCGCAGCACGCGCAGTCCCATCGGCAGCCAGGTATAGAGCCCGCCCGCGACGCGGCGGATCAGGCCCGCGCGCAGCATGAGCTGATGGCTCACGACCTCGGCATCGGCCGGCACTTCCTTCAGGTTCTGGATCGGGTACGCAGACAGTCGCATGGCTCACCACCGGGGAGGGGGCGGCGCGTGTCGCCGATCCCAAAGCGCGGTATCTTAGGCGCTGCACCTGACCCTTGCCACGGCCGTCGCATGAAGATGGACTTCACCGAAATTCGCAGGCGCCGCGGCATCTACCTGCTGCCGAACCTGCTGACCACCTGCTGCCTGTTCGGGGGCTTCTACGCGATCATTGCCGCCATCGACGGCAACTTCTACCGTGCCGCGGTCGCGATCTTCGTGGCGATGATCTTCGACGGCCTGGACGGGCGCGTGGCCCGGCTCATGGGAACGGAAACCGCGTTCGGCAAGGAGTTCGACAGCCTCGCGGATATGGTCGCGTTCGGCATTGCACCGTCGATCGTCTGCTACCAGTGGGGCATGGCCCGGATCTCCGAATACGGGGCCGCCTGGGGGCGCTTCGGCTGGATCGCGGCGTTCTTTTTCGCCGCCGCGACCGCGATGCGACTCGCCCGCTTCAATGCGCGCTCGGCGACCCAGGACAAGCGTTACTTCGAGGGACTGCCGAGCCCGTCCGCCGCGGCGGTGGTCGCGGCCTTCGTCGGGATTGCCTACAAGTACGAGCGCGGCGGGCTGTTCGGCTTCGACCCGACCGGCCTCGGCGGACTCGTGCTGGCGTTCACGATCACGGCGCTCGCCGCGGCGCTGATGGTGAGCCGATTCCCGTACCGCAGCTTCAAGGACCGCGCTGCCGGCGAGCGCGTGCGTTACTCACGCTTGCTGCTGGTGCCGGTCGCGATCGCACTGATCGCCGCTGACCCTCCCGTCGTGCTGTTCCTGATGTTCAGCGGCTTCGCGCTGTCGGGACCGATCGGCTGGGCCTGGCTCAAAATCCGCAAGCGCCCGCGCGACACGACGGCCGGGGGCAGCTGACCCATGGATGCGGCACGGCTCGCCATCCTCGACGCGATGGGCGTGACGGCATGGGTCGTGCGCGACGCGCCGTCGCCCGCGTCGAACGAGCCGAATGCACCGGAAGGACTCGACTGGACCGCGCTCGAGGACGCGGTGCGCGGCTGCCGCAAGTGCGGGCTTTGCGAATCGCGCACACAGACCGTGTTCGGCACCGGCGACCGGACCGCTCGGCTGATGGTCATCGGCGAGGCGCCCGGCGCGGAAGAGGACCGCCAGGGCGAGCCCGTCGTCGGCCGCGCCGGACAACTGCTGAACGCGATGCTCGCGGCGGCCGGCTTCGCACGCGGCGACGTGTTCATCGCGAACGTCCTGAAATGTTTGAGATACAACGCGCTTGTTCAGCTCGAGGACGGTTCCTGGGAGCGCATCGGGCGCCTTGTGCGTTCGCAATACGCCGGCCGCGTGATGTCGGTCGATGAACTGGGTCGGATTGTGCCGCGCCGCGTGACCGGTTGGCACGAGTCGCCCGTCGGCGACCGGCGCGTATTCCGCCTGGGTTATCGCTCGGTCAAGAACGCTGGCGTGCATCGCGTCGGTGTTCAATTGACGGGAGATCATCCGGTGATGACCGAACGCGGCTTCATTCCCGTCGAAGAGCTTGTTCCTGGTGATCGAATCGCGACCGGGCAGGGCTTGAGTCCGCTCGCATTCGATGTGGTATGCGGCACGCTGCTAGGCGATGGTCATATCAGGCCAGGTACTTCGCTTCTGTCCTTCAGTCATTCCGCCCGCCAGCGTGACTACGCGCAGTTCAAGGTCGACCTGCTGGCGGAGCTCAGACCCACCCCTGGCGAGACGCTGGTCGCCGCTGTCTCCGGTGGGGTAAAGACGTATCCAATCGTGCATGTCTTTACGCGTGCGCATCGAGCCCTGCGCATGCTTCGACAGGATTTCTATTCGGCCAGGAAGCGTGTGCCGCCGTGGATGGCGACGCGACTCAACGAGCGGATGCTGGCCTTTTGGTTCATGGACGACGGTTATACGCGCATCCGTCCGGACAGGCAGCCGCTGGCCGAAATCGCGACATGCGCGTTCGACGAGCGCGACCTCGGCGTACTGGTCGAGGGCCTGCTGCGACTCGGGCTCCGAGCAACCGCAGGTCGCGGACGGCTGTACTTCGACGTGGCGGCGACCAGGCGGCTGTCGGAACGGATTGCACCGTATGTTCCCCCAGCGATGCGCTACAAGTTGCATCCAGTCGTAGCCGGCCTTATTGCGTTCGATCCGGACCGTCTACGCCGCGAGCCGGCTCAAGTGTTGTTCGACGATGTTGAAATTCAGGAGGTGACAGATCGACAGCGCACTGACAAGACATTCTTTTGCATCGACGTGGAAGAAACACACAATTTTGTAACGGCAGGAGGCGTGGTGCATAACTGCCGCCCGCCGCACAACCGCGACCCGAGCAACGAAGAAGCCGCGCAATGCCTGCCGTACCTGCGGCGGCAGATCGAACTCGTGCAGCCCGCCGTGATCCTCTGCGTCGGCCGCATCGCCGCGCAACGGCTGCTCGGGCGCGAAGAGCCGCTCGCCCGCATGCGCGGCCGCGTGCACGAAGTGGCGGGCCGGCCGGTCGTCGTGACTTACCACCCGGCCTACCTGCTGCGCTCGCCCGGCGAGAAGCGCAAGGCCTGGACCGACCTCAAGCTCGCGCTCGGAGTGCTCGCCCGTGGCGACCGCGCGTGACGCCTTTGCCGTTCCCGCCTGGCGCCTGCGGCCGATGGTGCCGTCCGACCTGGCGTCGGTCGCCGAACTCGAGCGCGAGTCCTACGTGTTCCCGTGGAACGACCAGATCTTTTCGGACTGCCTGCGCGTCGGTTACCACTGCGTGGTGGTGGACACGGCGGCCGGCGTCGGCGGCTACGCGGTGCTGTCGATGGGCGCGGGCGAGGCCCACGTGCTGAACCTGTGCATCGGCGAACGGCTGCGCCGGCAGGGCGTCGGGCGCACGCTGCTGCTGTCGGTGCTCCGGCACGCGCGCGACCGCGGTATCCGCGATGCCTTCCTCGAAGTGCGCCGCTCCAACAAGACGGCGATCGCGCTCTATCACAGCCTCGAATTCGAATGCATCGGCCAGCGCCGCGGCTACTACCAGGCGCAGGAGGGCCGCGAGGATGCGCTCGTGTACCGGCTCGAGCTCGGCGCGCTGCCGGACGCGCAATGACGCCGGACGACATCGCGCGCCGCCGCAGCTTCGCGATCATCTCGCATCCGGACGCCGGCAAGACGACGCTCACCGAGAAGCTGCTGCTGTTCGGCGGCGCGATCCAGATGGCGGGCACCGTCAAGGGCCGCAAGGCCGAGCGGCATGCGACCTCCGACTGGATGCGCCTGGAGCAGCAGCGCGGGATTTCCGTGACCTCATCGGTAATGCAGTTCCCGTACCGCGACCGCGTGATCAACCTGCTCGACACGCCGGGCCACGAGGATTTCTCCGAGGACACCTACCGCACGCTGACCGCGGTCGACTCCGCGCTGATGGTCATCGACTGCGCGAAGGGCGTCGAGGAGCGCACCATCAAGCTGATGGAGGTCTGCCGCCTGCGCGACACGCCGATCATGACCTTCGTCAACAAGCTGGACCGTGATGGCCGCTCGCCGGTCGAGCTTCTGGATGAGATCGAGAGCGTGCTCGGCATCCGCTGCGCGCCCGTCACCTGGCCGATCGGCATGGGACGCGAGCTGCGCGGCATTTATCACCTCGCCGAGGACCGAATCTACGTCTACGACGGCGCCCGCACCGGACGCGTCGGCACCAACCGCGCGATCGAGGGGCTGGCGAGCGCGGCGGCCGCGGAACTGCTCGGCGACTCGTCCGCGCTGCTGCGCGACGAGATCGCGCTGATCCAGGGCGCGATGCCGGCTTTCGACCCGGCGGCCTACCTGGCCGGCCGGCAGACGCCGGTGCACTTCGGCTCGGCGATCTCGAACTTCGGCGTCGAGGAACTGCTGCGATCCTTCGTCGAGCACGCGCCGCCGCCGCGCGCGCGCCAGGCGACCACCCGAGTCGTCGATCCGTCGGAGGCGCCGCTGACCGGATTCGTGTTCAAGATCCAGGCGAACATGGATCCGGGCCACCGCGACCGCATCGCGTTCCTGCGCATCTGCTCGGGCTCGTACCGCCGCGGCATGCGCCTGCACCATGTGCGGCTCGACAAGGAAGTGCGGATCGCCGACGCGCTGACCTTTATGGCGGCCGATCGCCAGCAGGCGGACGAGGCCTGGGCCGGTGACATCATCGGCCTGCACAATCACGGCACCATCAACATCGGCGACACCTTCACCGAGGGCGAGTCGCTGATGTTCACCGGCATCCCGAACTTCGCGCCCGAGCTGTTCCGCCGCGCCGTGCTGAAGGACCCGCTGCGCATGAAGGCGCTGCAGAAAGGCCTCGACCAGCTGTGCGAGGAGGGCGCGACGCAATTGTTCAGGCCGCTCCGCAACAACGACGTGATCCTCGGCGCCATCGGGCCGCTGCAGTTCGACGTGGTCGCCTTCCGGCTTGCGGACGAGTACGGCGTGACCTGCGTGTTCGAACCGGTCAACATCGTCACCGCGCGCTGGATCGACGGCAAGGATGCCATCAAGCTCGCGCAGTTCCG
Organism: Gammaproteobacteria bacterium; assembly: GCA_031396515.1. GTDB lineage: Bacteria > Pseudomonadota > Gammaproteobacteria > Steroidobacterales > Steroidobacteraceae > SCUD01. Next base: position 5,998 of record JANNKZ010000135.1, on the reverse strand, counting down.
CGAGCGCGCGTACGAGCATCTCGCGCTCGACCATTCGGGCGGGCTCGTCTACCTCGCGCCGTCGCGGGTCAACCTGTCGCTCACAATCGAACGCTGGCCGGATCTCGTCTTCCGCGAGACGCGGGAGCACCTGGCGGTCGCGGCGTGACGCGCCTGCTGACCCGCCGGCCAGTCGTTGCCTGGGCCTTCTACGACTGGGCCAACTCGGCGTTCGCGACCACCGTGATGGCCGGGTTCTTCCCGGTGTTCTTCAACCAGTACTGGAGCGCCGGAACCGAGTCGGCCGTGACCACCTTCCGGCTCGGCGTGGCGAACGGCATCGGCAGCGCCCTGATCGCGCTGCTCGCACCGTTGCTCGGCGCCATCGCCGATCGGGGTGGCGCGCGCGTGCGCATGCTCGCGTTCTTCACGGTGCTCGGCGCCGCGCTGACGGCCGCGCTCTACTGGGTCGGGCAGGGCGACTGGATCACGGCCACGCTCGTCTACTCGATCGCGGCTTTCGGCTTCGCGGGCGGCATCACCTTCAACGATGCGCTGATCATGGACGTGGCCGAACCGGCCGAGTTCGACCGCGTCTCCGCGTACGGCTATTCGCTCGGCTATGCCGGTGGCGGCCTGCTGTTGCTGCTGAATGTCGCGATGGTCACGACGCCGCAGGCCTTCGGGCTCGCGGACGCGAGTCACGCGGTGCGCGTTGCCTTCCCGATGGTCGCGGTCTGGTGGCTCGTGTTCACCGTGCCGACGCTGCTTTGGGTGCGCGAACGCGTGCCCGGGCGCGTGCTGCCACTCGCCGCGGCGACCGGTGCCGGCTGGAAGGAGCTGCGCCAGACCATCGGCCAGGTGCGACGCTACCGGCCGCTCTTGTGGTTCCTGCTCGCGTACTGGCTCTACATCGACGGCGTCAACACGATCATCAAGATGGCCGTGAACTACGGGCTCGCGCTCGGCTTTCCGCAGCAAAGCCTGATCGGCGCGCTCCTGCTCACGCAGTTCGTCGGCTTCCCGGCCGCGCTCGCCTTCGGCTGGCTCGCGGGACGCATTGGCGCGCGTAACGGCATCTTCATCGCGATCGGCGTCTATGCGGTCGCGACCGTCGCCGCCTACTGGATGCAGAGCGTGACGCATTTCTACATGCTCGCTGCCACCATCGGACTCGTGCAGGGCGGTATCCAGTCGCTGTCGCGCTCGTATTTCGCGGCGCTCGTGCCGCCCGGCAAGCAGGGCGAATTCTTCGGCTTCTACAACATGATGGGCAAGTTCGCCGCCGTGCTCGGGCCGTTCCTGGTCGGCATCACGGCGCTCCTGACCGACAGCCCGCGCGCCGGCATGCTGTCGATTGTCGTGCTGTTCATCGGCGGCGCGATCCTGCTCGCGCGGGCGCAGCGAGCGGAATGATCCCGTTCCATCATTTCCTCGCCAACAATCTCATTGCGAACATCACCAATTTCACGGTGTGGTTCGCCGTGACATTCTGGGTGTTCCTGGAAACCCGGTCGGTGTTGGCGACCGGGATGATCGCCGGCATCTACCTTGCGCTCACCGCGGCACTCGGCATCTGGTTCGGGAGCCTCGTCGATCATCACCGCAAGAAATCCGTGATGATGGCCTCGAGCGTCGTTTCCTTCGCGCTTTATGCGGGTTGCCTCGCTGCCTGCCTGCTGATCCCGGAGCAACGCTTTGCCGACGCGGGAAGCGTTGCCTTGTGGCTGTTCATCCTGGCGGTCATGTTCGGCGTCATCGCCGGCAACGTCCGCAGCATCGCGCTACCGACGCTCGTGACCCGGCTCGTGCCGGAAGACCGGCGCGACAAGGCGAATGGCCTCGTCGGCATGGTCACCGGGATCGGATTCGTCACCACTTCCGCCATCAGCGGCTTCCTCGTGGCGTGGGGCGGAATGCCCGCAACGCTCGCATTCGCCCTGGCCGGCACGCTGATCGCCTTCGTCCACCTCCTGTTCGTGCACATCGATGAGCCTGCTCCCGCCGCTATGGAGGACGCGCCCAGGCGGGTAGACATCGCCGGCACGATCCGCGTGATTGCCGGCGTGTCGGGCCTGTTCGCCCTCATTTTCTTCGCCTCGTTCAACAATCTCCTGGGCGGCGTGTTCATGGCGCTGATGGACGCCTATGGACTCTCGCTCATGGCGGTAGAAGCATGGGGTCTGCTCTGGGCGATCGTGTCGTGCGCATTCATCGTGAGCGGCATCGTCATCGCGAAGACGGGCCTCGGCAGAAATCCCCTGCGCACATTGCTGCTCGTCAATCTCATCATGTGGGCCGTCGCCGCCCTCTTCACGATCCAGTCCTCGATACCGCTGCTGGCGGCAGGCTGTGCGCTCTGGATGTTCCTCGGTCCCTATGCCGAAGCAGCCGAACAAACGACGCTGCAGAAAGTCGTGCCTTACGAGCGCCAGGGCCGGGTATTCGGCTTCGCCCAGTCGGTCGAGCTGGCCGCCTCGCCGCTGACCGCCTTCCTGATCGCACCGCTCGCGCAATTCGTCTTCATCCCCTTGATGACGACCGGCGCCGGCGCCGAGGCGATCGGCGACTGGTTCGGCCGCGGGCCGGAGCGCGGCATCGCCCTGGTCTTTGTCGTCGCCGGCCTGCTCGGCGCGCTGACGACGATCGCCGCCTTCAATTCACGCTCCTACCGCGAGCTCAGCGCCGCCTACGCAGGACACACTCCGGCGAGCTCGATCAAGGCTTGAAGCGCTCGATCGGCCCGCGCGCCCTCGCCATTTCCGCCTCCGCCGCGAGATAGCCGAACGAGGGCCAGTCGGGACCTTCCAGCATGGACGCCCACAGTTCCGCGGCCTCACGACGCCGGTCGTTGACGAGGTACCACGCGCTGACGCCATAGCGCACGGCTGAGCCGCCGGAATCGGCGCCCGCGGCGGCGAGCACCGCGTCCGGAGTCCGCTCGCCTTTGTACATCAGCAGGAGCTGGTGGTACTCGCCGTTCTCGATGACGTCCAGGTCCGCGGTGATCGGCAGCAGGACGGCCGCCGCCTCAGCGGCCCGGCCGGCCCGCCGCAGGGAGAGATAGAGCCAGTGACTGGCGGCCACGAGATTGTCGGCGTTCGAAACTGCATCGCGCGCCTGCTTCCAGGTCGCGGCGGCGCGGCCGAAGTCGCCCTTGAGGTAGTAACCCAACGCGAGGTGATAGTAGATGTTCGAGTGGAGCGTGCCGGTCGGGATATTGCGTGCATTGGGCAGGCCGTCTGGCTCGATCGGGTCGGGCTGACCGGCGATCAGTGCGGCTGCCTTCTCGAAATCGGCGATCGCCTTGTCGATTTCGCGGACCGTCAGGTAACGGTGCCCGCGATGGCGATACATGCGCGCGTCGGCAGGGTGTCGCGCGACGCCATCCGAGAAAAGTTCGATGGCCTCGCGATAGCGCCCCAGGTAAGCCGTGCGCCGGCCCACCCAGATCAGGGCGTCCGCGTTGTCGCGGTCCTTGTCCCAGACGGCAATGGCTTCCGCGAGCTGGATTTTCATGGTCGACTCGGCCTCAGGTGCCAGCGACGTCGCCGTCAGGCGCCTTCCCAGCAGCGACGTGATGTCCGGCGTCGTTTCGGCAGCCATAGCCGTAGCCGCAGTCAAGGTCGCGGCGACGCACACGACGATGACGGCCAGATGCGTGCTCATGGTCTGAAGCCCGCGACCAGGCCGCGCAGCAGCTGCAGTTCCGCCAGCTGTGGTTGCGGCAGGTAGCGCAACCGCAGGTACAGTTCCGTGATCGCCAGCGCGCGCGTGCCGAGATCGGGACGCAGGTAGCGCAGGCGCTTCGCATAGTCGCGCGGCGCCTCGCCGACGGCGGGTTCGAGTCCGCGCCGGGCGAGCCGCGCAGTGAAGCGGTGGTAGATGGCGGCGGCCGGGTCCATGCGCCGCGGCCGGTACTCGAACGCGAGCCAGGCAAACAGCAGCGCCAACGCGACCACTAATCCGCCGCCGAGAGCGGCCGCGAAGTCCCGCCAGTCCGGATCGCCGAAGCCGAGCTTCGAGAGGAGTTCCTTCTGGCGCAGGCGGTCGAACTGCACGACCCAGTCGTTCCAGTTCGCGTTGAGGTTGTCCCAGACCATGCGCGCACGGAACCAGAATGCCGATCCGTCCATGAGGCCGCCGGCGAACAGACCCTCGGCGGGCAACGCCGCCTGCACGCCGCGTTCGATGCGCTCCGGGGCGACCGCGGCCGTCGGATCGACGCGCGTCCATCCCGAGCCCGGCAGCCAGATCTCGGTCCAGGCATGGGCATGCGCCTGGCGCACGATCAGGTAGCCACCGACCGGGTTCCAGTCGCCGCCCTGGTAGCCGCCGACCACGCGCGCGGGAACTCCGGCCGCCCGCATCATCATGGCGTAGGCCGAGGCGTAGTGGCCGCAGAATCCCCGGCGCGTGTTGAACAGGAAATCGTCGACGGCATTGCGCTCGAGTTCGGGCGGCCTCAGCGAGTAGTAGAACTCCTCCCGGCGGAACAGGTCGAGCACGGCAGCGGAGTAGGCGCGATCGTCTGCGGCGCTCGCGCGCATCTCTGCAGCGAGTTCGAGCGTCCGCGGATTGCGGCCGTCGGGAAGCTGCAGATTGCGCCTGCGCACGGCGACGGAGATTTCCGGCCCGGCGACGTAGCGTGGATACGAACGCGCCTCGTAGCGCAGCACGGAGTTGATCGGGTGGCGCGTGCGCAGCTGGTAGTCCCAGGCCTGCTGCGCGATGCCCGGCGTCCAGCGCTGGACCAGGTCGAGCGCGAACAGCATCGACTGGCCCGTCGGCTCCAGCATGACAGTGTAATCAACCGGCGCGCCGAGCGGGCGCACGGGCGGCTGGAAGAATGCCTGCGCCCCGCCGCGCGACCAGGTATAGCCGTCGAACTCGGTCATCACCGGCCCGCGCCAGTAGCGCAGCCGTGGCGGCGGCGGCGGGCCATCGAAGCGCGCGCGGAAGGCGACCGCCTCGTTCAGCGTCAGTTCGGAGATGTCGCCGGGCGACATCTCCTCGGTGATCCCGGACAGCGCACGCTCCGCCGACGGTGCACCCCAGAAGCTGCCGGCAATCCGCGGGAAAAACAGGAAGAGCACGAGCGCGATCGGCGCGGCTTTCAGGAGCATCGCGCCGGTCGTGCGGAACGGCGCGAGCGGCGGTCCGTCGTCGCCGGCGCGCGCGGCGGGCAAGAGCGCCGCTGCGAGCAGCCAGACGGTCGGCAGCACCCAGGCAACCGTGACGACGTCCTGCGCGTAAAGGAAGGCGGCGAGGCAGAGGAACCAGCCGATGAAGATCAGCACCACGTGGTCGCGCGGCGACTTGGTTTCGAGGAGTTTCAGCGCTGACATCAGCGCGAGGAGTGCCGTGCCGCCGTCGAGACCGGTGATGGTGGCGTAACTCACGACGACGCCGGCGGTGACGCCGATCGCAATGGTGGCGCGGAGCAGGGTACCCGGCATGCGCCAGCCGCGCTGCTCGGCGGCGAGGCGCCAGGCGGCGATTGCCAGCACGAATCCGGTGACCCAGCCCTGCAGGTGCAGCAAGTGCGGCGCGAGCGCGGCGAGCAGTGCCGCCATGGTCCAGGCAAGTCGCTTGAACGAGCTTCCCGCTTCAGCCATGGGCCGGCTCCGGCGCCTCGAATTCGGCGATCGCTGCGAGGCAGCGGCGGCGCTGCGCTTCTCCCGGTTGCGGCGGGATGTCGATGCCGGGCAGGCGCAGCCCGAACGTCTCGCCGCGCGCGTGCGCATCGACGATCCAGCGCGCGAGCACCGAAAGCCTGGCCTCGAGATCCGCGCCCGGCGCATCGGCCAGGTCGAATACGGGCAGCGGCTCGGCGGCGCCGCTGAATTCCTTGACCAGCAATTCGCCGGCGCGGGCGTAAGCCTTCCAGGCGATGTGCCGCGGCGGATCGCCCGGGTGATAGTCCTTCAGTCCCGCGAAGTCGTCCTCGCCGCGGCGCAACGCGCCAGCGCCGGTGGCGCCGGGCGCGGGCGGCGGCGGCGGCGCGTCCGGCGCGGGC
>JANNKZ010000096.1:0-5460 GCA_031396515.1 Gammaproteobacteria bacterium | reverse complement strand
CTGCGGCTCGGCGCGCCGGCGACGCTCGCGATCCGACCGATGGCCGACTGGCCGGCGACGCTCCGCGAAACCGTCCACGGCCACACCGAAATCATCGGCGGCGGCTTTAACTACGACGGCCGCCCGATCACGCCGCTCGACCCCGCCGAGGTCAGGCGCGCGGCGCGCGAGTTCGCGGCCCGCGGCATCGAGTCGGTTGCCATTACCGCCGTCTTTGCGCCCGTCAACGCGGCGCAGGAGCAGGAAGCGGCCGACATCCTGCAGCAGGAGTTGCCTTCGGCGCTTGTCGCGCTCTCCAGCCAGATCGGCCGCATCGGCCTCATCGAGCGCGAAAACGCGGCGGTGATGAATGCGGCGCTCTTGCCGATGGCGCGACGGGTCGTCGAATCCTTCCGGCGGGCGCTTGCCGACCTGGGCCTCCGCGCGCCGTTCTACGTGAGCCAGAACGACGGCTCGCTGCTCGACCCCGAGGTCGTCTCCCGCTACCCGGTCCTGACCTTCGCTTCCGGCCCGACCAACAGCATGCGCGGCGCCGCCTTCCTGGCCGACGTCAAGCAGGCACTCGTGATGGACATCGGCGGCACGACGACCGACGTCGGCGTGCTGGTGCAGGGCTCGCCGCGCGAATCGTCCATCGCGGTCGACATCGGCGGGGTGCGCACCAATTTCCGGATGCCGGATCTTCTCTCCGTGGGCTTGGGCGGCGGCAGTCTGGTCGTCGCCGAATCGGGAAAAATCCGTATCGGCCCGCGCTCGGTCGGCTATCGCATCACGAGCGAAGCGCTCGTTTTCGGCGGCACACAAGTCACGGCAACGGACATCGCGGTCGCCGCGGGGTATGCCGAGGTCGGCGATCGCGATCGCGTGGCGAAGCTCGACCGCAAATTCGTCGCGGCCGCCGTGGATGAGATCCATCGCGCCGCCGAAGAGGCGCTCGATCGCATGAAGACCAGCAACACTGCCGTGCCGCTCGTTCTCGTCGGCGGCGGAAGCATCCTGGTCAATCGCGATCTGAAGGGCGTGGCTACTGTCACGGTGCCGCAGCACGCGGGGGTCGCGAATGCCATCGGCGCCGCGATCGCACAGGTCAGCGGCACGGTGGACCGCGTGTTCTCCTACGAGACTCTCGGCCGCGACCAGTCGCTTGCCCAGGCGCGTGAGGAAGCGATCAACAATGCGGTCGTCGCCGGCGCGCAGCAGGGCTCGGTCGAAGTGACGGAAATCGAGGAAACGCCGATCCAGTACCTGCCCGGCCGCGCGGTGCGCGTGCGGGTCAAGGCCATCGGCGACCTCGCACTCGGCAAGGCCGCCTGAGCATGCAGATCCAGCTCGAGCATGTCGACGATCTCGCCCGCGGCGCCGCCATCCTCGGCACCGGCGGCGGCGGCGATCCCTATCTCGGCGCGTTGATGCTGCGCCAGGCGCTGCTCGACGGTTACACCGTCGAGCTGATCGACGTCGAATCGCTCGACGACGATGCGTTCGTCACGCCCTTCGGCATGATGGGCGCGCCGACCGTGATCGTCGAAAAGATCCCGAACGGCGCCGAGATGATCGAGGCACTGCGCACGCTCGAGCGTTATCGCGGCGAGCAGGCCAAGGCGCTGCTCTGCGCGGAAATTGGCGGGGTGAATGCGCTGCTGCCGCTCGTGCTCGGCGCGCGTTGCGGACTGCCGGTTGTCGACGGCGACGGCATGGGCCGCGCCTTCCCGCAGCTGCAGATGACGACCTATCACATCCACGGCGTGCCGGCCGGCCCGATGATCATGGCGGACGAGTACAACAACACCGTGCTGATCAACTCGGACGCCGCCGGCGAGATCGAGCGCCTCGGCCGCAACATGGTAGTCGCGATGGGCGGCTCGACCAGCATCTGCCTCTACCCGATGCACGGCCGCGACGCCAAACGCTCGCTGGTGCGTGGCACCCTTTCCATGGCGCTCACGCTCGGCCGCACCATCCGCGAAGCGCGCAGCCAAAGTGCCGATCCGTTCCAGGCGCTGGTCGGCTACCTGCGCAGCACCGAGTACTACAAGCACTGCGAAGTGCTGTTCGAAGGCAAGACCGTGGACGTGCTGCGCGAAACCACCGGCGGCTGGGCCATGGGCAAGGTCATCATCGAAGGCGTCGGTGACTGCGCGGGGCGCCAGGTGTCCGTACAGTTCCAGAACGAACACCTGATCGCACGCGAGGGCGACCGCGTGCTCGCGATCGTGCCCGACTTGATTGCCCTCCTCGACGCCGCGACCGCCGAGCCCATCACGACCGAAGGCCTGAAGTACGGCCAGCGCGTGGCGGTGATCGCCATGAGCGCCGCGCCCATCATGCGTTCGCCGAAAGCGCTCGCCGTATTCGGCCCGCAGGCGTTCGGGCTCTCCGAGCCATTCACACCCCTGGAACAACTCACCGCATGAACACGCACATCGAACTGATCACGCCGATCATCACCGAGGGCATCCGGACGCTCGACGAAGTCGAGCCGTTCTTCCGCAAGGATCTCAAGATCACGCAGTGCCTGATCAAAGAGGGACCCGCGTCGATCGAAAGCGAGTTCGACGAGGCGCTCTGCGTTCCCGGAACCATCCGCCAGGCGATCGACGCCGAGAGGCGCGGCGCCAACGCGATCATCATCGACTGCATGGGAGACCCCGGCCTGCACGCCTGCCGGGAAGCAGTCACCATCCCGGTCGTCGGCCCGAGCCAGACCGCGATGCACGTCGCGAGCCTGCTCGGCCACCGCTTCAGTTTCATCACGGTGCTCGACCGGCTGCGGTCGCTGATCGACAAGCTGGTCGCAGGCTACGGGCTCAACGACACCTACGCTTCGTTCCGCGCCGTCGACATCCCGGTGCTCGAGATCGGCGCCGATCTCGGCCGCTTGAACAAGGCCCTCGCGCGCGAAGCGATCTCCGCTGTGAAGGACGACGCGGCCGACGTGATCGTGCTCGGCTGCACGGGATTCCTCGGCTGCGCCGCCGGCATCCGCAGGGAACTGCTCGCCGCGGGCCTGGATGTGCCCGTGATCGACCCGATACCGCTCGCCGTCCATGTCGCCGACGCCCTGGTCAAGGCCGGGCTGTCGCACAGCAAGCGCAGCTATCCCCCGCCGCGGCCCAAGCAGATGAAGGGCTACGCATTTCCCGAGTTCCACTCCGCCGGCTGAAGCCGCGCAAGCACCACAAAGGGCACGTCGATGAAAGCACGCAACACCATCCTGAGCGCCGCGATCCTGGCCGCACTGCAACTGCCGGCGGTGGCCCTTGCGCAAACCGCTGCCAACCAGCTGGAGGAAATCACCGTCACGGCGCAAAAGCGCGCGCAGAGCTTCAACGACGTCGGCATCGCGGTGACGGCCTTCACCGGCGAGGACGTCGAGGCGCTCGGCTTCGACCAGCTCAAGGACATCGGCGCCCAGACGCCGAACGTCCAGATCAAGGAGGTCGTCGCGAACAGCGTCGCCAACGTGACGATTCGCGGCGTCGGCCTCAACGACTACGCTGCCAACAACAACCCGGCCGCCGGCATCTACGTGGATGACGTCTACCTGGTGTCGCCGGCAATGCTGAACTTCGGCCTGTTCGACATCGAACGGATCGAGGTGCTGAAGGGACCGCAGGGCACGCTGTTCGGCCGCAACACGACCGCCGGTACCGTCAACTTCGTCGGCCGCAAGCCGACGGAACAGACCGAGGGCTACCTGAACCTGGACTATGGACGCTACGAGCGCGCCGTCGTCGAAGGCGCGATCGGCGGGCCGATCGGCGACACGGTGAGCGGCCGCATCGCCATCCAGACGATCCAGCAGGGCTCCGGCTACCAGACCAATCGCCTGACCGGCGACAAGGTCGGCGAAGTGGACCGCACCTCGGTGCGCGGCCAGCTCGCCTGGAACGCGAGCGAGGACGTGAAGGTGCTCTTCAACCTGCACGGCGGCGAGGACAACTCGGACGTGTCGCTGATCAAGATCGACAACCCATTCTCGACCGAGGACGACGGCGACTCGAATCCCTACCGCTCCGGCGCCTCCGTGGACACGCGCATGGAGCTCGAATCCAAGGGCGCCTCGGTGACCGTGGACTGGTCGCTGTCCGATTCGCTGACCCTGACCTCGGTCACGGGCTACGAGGATTTCAGCCGATTCCACGTCGAAGACCGCGATGCGACCAGCCTGATCATGCTCGACGGCTACTTCATCAACGACGTCGAACAGCTCTCGCAGGAACTGCGCCTGACCAGCATCGGCGACAAGCTGGTGCTGATCGGCGGCGTGTTCTACGGCGAGGATACGGTCGACACCCGCGACCGCTTCGACGCGACCGACCTGCTGGCCTTGCTCGGCCTCGCCGGCGTGGATTCGATCGGCAACGAGTACAGCCAGGACACCGAATCCATGGCGCTCTTCGTGCACAGCGAGTACAGCCTGACGCCGGACTGGAAGCTGACGACCGGCGCGCGCTACACCGACGAAACCCGGGACTTCACCAACGCCTTCACGTTCCTGATCCCGACGGGCGGGAGCGACGTGCCGCTCTACCCGCCGGTCGAGGAGCATTACGACGTCACGGATCTCTCCGGCAAGATCGGCATCGACTACTCGGGTTTCGACAACACGCTGCTCTACGCAAGCGTCAGCCGCGGCTTCAAGTCGGGTGGCTTCCAGGGCCAGCTCTCCTTCGATCCCGGCGCGCTCACGGCCTTCGACGACGAAACGCTGATCGCCTACGAAGCCGGGCTCAAGACCCGTGCGCTCGGCAATACGCTGCAGTTCAACGCGTCGGTGTTCTTCTACGACTACTCCGACCTGCAGTTCTACGGCGGCCTGTTCGACTCGCCGGTCGGCGTGCTGTTCGGCATCACCAACGTCGGCGACGCCGAGATCATGGGCGCCGAGGCCGACCTGTGGTGGCGGCCGATGGCGGGCCTGGACCTCCGCTTCGGGCTGGGGTTGCTGGACACGGAGATCACCCGCTCCATCGTCGACGGCGTCGCTTCCGGCAGCGAGCTGCCGAATGCCCCGGACATGACATTCAATACGATGATCCGCTACCAGTGGCCGCTCTCGAGCGGGCTGAAGGCCGACGCGATGTTTGCGGCCAACTACCAGGGCGACCTGACCTACGACGTGGTGCGCGACCCGCCGGAAGCGGAGGAGTCCGCGTACTGGCTCGCCGACGCACGCTTCGGTATCGGCGCCGCGGACGACAAGTGGAACGTCTCGGTGTGGGCGAAGAACCTGTTCGACGAGCGGTATCGCTCGCAGGTGCTGTTCTCGAGCGTCGGCTTCGGCGAAACCTACGGCCCGCCGCGGACGTACGGGATTTCTCTGACCCTCCGAATGTAAGCGCTTACTGGAACGTCATCGCCCCCACGAACCTCGCGGCGAGCTCATCCGCACTGAACGGCTCCTGATCGAGCCGTCGCCGCGTCGAGCATGCGATCGAAAGGATCCGGTCCGGATCC